>CAZGDJ010000030.1:0-16024 GCA_964524635.1 uncultured Rikenella sp.
TATGAATCACACGTTGCGGGAATGGTATTTCGATTTTTTCCTTATCAAACGCGATTTTTATACGCTTACGGTATTCTCCGGTAACTTCCCATTGTTTAAGCGGTTTGGTGTCTCCGAGTATTTTGATGATTATGGCAGAATCGGCAAAATCATTAACCCTCAGGAATTGTGGCGGACTGATTATGGAATCTTTAAACTGCGGATCCTCCGCAAGCTCTTTGCCTGTTCTGTTAACTATTCCGATAACATGCTCAAGATCAGAATTGTAGGCTATCCCGATGTCGAGGTTGACACGGGCATATTGCTTTGAAAGGTTGGCTACTCTCTTTATTTCCCCATGGGGAATATGATGAACCGTCCCATTTAAGTCTCTCAGAGTTGTTTTCCTAAGAGATATATCTTCAACCAGGCCTCCGGTATCATCTATATTGACAACATCACCTATGCGGTATTGGTTTTCAAGTATCAAAAATAATCCGGTTATAATATCTCTTATCAGATATTGTCCGCCAAAGCCTAAGGCAAGCCCCAATATGCCAGCTCCAGCAAGTATTGGCCCAATCTCAAGACCTACCTCCTGCAGGATCATAAGGATCGCTAACACATACAAAGCTATCTTTGCCGTCCCTGAAAAAATCCTGATAAGAGTGTCTTCCCTCTTCTTCTCAGCCTCTTTGGTCATATTTTCATCGGCCACAACAGCTATCCTTACGGCTCTTTCTATTATTCTTCCCGCCACTTTACCAAGAATCCATCCTGCAAATGCTATCAGCAGAATCTTAATCCCGTGGTCAAGTATCCATGGGACTATTAAATCAGTCCAGTTTTTAATTGATTCCTCCATGTTTCTTTCGTTTAGATCAATACAAGGCAAATAACATATTATTGTTATCCATCTGTATATTTGTGATTTATATTGTTAGTGGCACTAAAATTGCCTTGCCGGGCAAAGTACAAAACAAGCAAAGTGAGAAGCAAAGATCATAGATAAGATTTTGCCCGGGCGAAAGTCATTCTGCAATATAATAAAATTTGGCGAACTTATCAAATCCCTGGATCAGCTGTCCGCAGTTATAAAAGAAAGCCTGAAAAAACCTCCGGGAAAAGCACAAAGTAATGTAAGATCACATACCTGGATTAAGATTATTATCTTTATTTCGATTTCTAAGGAAAATGACATATTGCTGCTGGCAGGAAAAATAAAAGATATTAAAAGATTCGTCGAAGACTAAAATTCCTTAAAATACTATGTCAAACTATATTATTCTGGCCTTATGTGTCATCATTTTGCTGTCATATTTTTTTGATATTTCCAGCAGATTTTCCAAGATCCCGGGAGTTATTTTGCTTATAGCCCTGGGTATGATAATCCAGGTCTTCTCAGAATCGACCGGACTTAAAATCTTTAACCTGAAACCAACACTGCCTGTAATCGGGACGCTGGGTCTGATAATGATTGTTATGGAGGCAAGTCTGGACATTCAATTGAGAAAAGACAGGAAGTTCCTGATAGCAAAATCAATATCTTCAGCTATTGTGCTGTTTTCAGCATTTATTGCAGTGTTTTCATTTGTCCTGGTTTACTTTTATAACTTTTCTTTGCGCGATTCATTACTAAACTCAATACCACTGGGGATAATAAGCAGCTCTATCGCAATTCCGTCTGCCGTCACCCTTAATTCCAGAGATAAAGAATTTGTCGTTTATGAAAGTTCTTTCTCTGATATTTTCGGTATCATGGTTTTCGACTTTATCTTATTGAATGAGAGTTCAATAGGCTCCGGCATACTGAGGTTTACCTTTCACGGTGTATTCACTGTAATTATAGCCCTGATCTCAACAGGTATACTGGGTTATCTTCTCCACAAAACAACCTATCATATTAACTATGTCATTATACTTACATTTATAATTCTCATTTATACCCTGGCAAAACTGATTCATTTACCTGCCCTCCTTCTTATCCTGATCTTCGGACTTGTTTTGGCCAATAACAACTTCCTCGAAATTCCCTACATAAAAAAGTTCATCGATTTTCCCAAGTTCAGAAATGACATTAGTTCGTTTAAAAAAATACTGGTTGAACTTACTTTTCTGGTCAGGTCCTTTTTCTTTATCATGTTCGGGTATTATACACAGATTAATAACCTGTTCAAACCCGAAAATCTCCTTATTGCCGTTTTAATATGCGCGGGCATATTCCTGCTGAGGTGGATTTTCTTTAAACTGGTTCTTCACATGCCGGTTAAGCCAATGGTCTTCTTTTCACCAAGGGGTCTGATAACCATCCTGTTGTTCCTCAGTATACCGGAATTATCAAAAATACCTTTGATTTCTGAGGAAGTCGTTACTCTGGTTATCCTGATATCAATTATAATAATGACGATTGGGAACCTTCTGAACAATAATGAAATAGTTACAGAAGAAATCATAGCTCCTGAAGAGCCCGAAGAACAATTGCAGTAAAGGAGATGAACATTCTTTATGCTTTAAGGCAAATACGGTGAGGGAGTGATTGTGAGTGCGGGAGCGAGTGTGAGAAAAAAGAGTGAAAATGCTCGCTCTCGCTCCCACTCTCACTCTCACTCTTTTTTTGTAGCCCCACTAGGAATCGAACCTAAATTTCAGGTTTAGGAAACCCGCGTTCTATCCATTGAACTATAGGGCCGCGTATTTGCAGCGGCAAATGTAATTCTTTTTCGACTAATACAAAAATCATCAGGCGTCAGGCAGCTTTTTAAATGAACTATGAGGAATAGTGTTTCAATATTTGATAAGTCATTCTCTACATGTGAGTTATGTTTTGCGAATGGCTGACAAAATATCAATTTATTCCGTCCGTCGCACTCTGATTGAGACTCCTTTATTAAGCATCGGCTATTACAAATATCTGCCGTTGTCATTGGTGGCAGACAGGCGGTAAGAATTATTGAATAAGCTTTTTATACTTTATTCTCACAGGGCTGACACTTCCCGTTCGTTTGAGATGGTTTTCCTCATATTCTGAATAGTCACCTTCAAACCACACAACTTTTGAATCACCTTCAAAGGAGAGGATATGAGTTGCAACGCGGTCAAGAAACCATCGGTCATGCGATATAATTACGGCACAACCGGCAAAATTTTCCAGCCCTTCTTCCAACGCCCGGAGGGTGTTTACATCAATATCATTGGTTGGCTCATCAAGCAGAAGCACATTGGCTCCGCTCTTCAGGGTAAGGGCCAGGTGTAACCTGTTTCGTTCTCCTCCAGACAGCACACCGCATTTTTTCTCCTGGTCGGCACCTGTGAAATTAAACCTTGCCGCATATGCACGGGCATTAACCGGCCTGTTGCCCACCATTACTTCTTCAACACCTCCTGAAATGACTTCATATACGCTTTTCTTCGGGTCGATGTCTTCGTGAGCCTGATCAACATATCCAAGGGTAACAGTTTCACCTACCTCAAAGCTGCCCCTGTCAACCTGCTCCTGACCCATGATCATGCGGAACAGTGTCGTCTTACCGGCGCCATTGGGTCCGATAACTCCCACTATACCGTTTGGAGGAAGATTGAATTCAAGGTCCTCAAAAAGAACCTTTTCACCAAATGCTTTTGAGACACCTTTTGCCTTTATGACCTTATCACCCAGTCTCGGCCCGTTGGGAATAAATATTTCAAGCTTTTCTTCCTTCTGTTTCACATCCTGATTAAGGAGATTTTCATAAGCGCTCAGACGGGCTTTTGATTTTGCATGTCTTGCTTTGGGAGACATACGCACCCATTCAAGTTCATGCTCAAGCGTTTTACGCCGCTTGACATTGCCTTTCTCCTCCATTTCCAGCCTTTTTGATTTCTGCTCAAGCCATGACGTGTAATTGCCCTTCCATGGTATCCCTTCTCCCCTGTCAAGCTCAAGTATCCATCCTGCAACATTGTCAAGGAAATACCTGTCATGTGTAATGCAGATTACTGTTCCCTTATATTGTTTCAGGTGTGTCTCAAGCCATTGGACACTTTCCGCGTCGAGGTGGTTAGTAGGTTCATCCAAGAGAAGAATATCAGGTTCTATGAGTAGCAGGCGGCATAAGGCTACCCTGCGGCGTTCACCTCCCGAAAGGATGTTTACCGGTGTTGAGGCATCCGGGCAACGGAGAGCATCCATTGCTCTTTCAAGTTTATGGTCAAGATTCCAGCCATCAAGTGCATCTATTTTCTCCTGCAGCTCTGCCTGACGGTTCATGAGCTTTTCCATAGCATCAGGATTCTCATAGATCTCAGGCTCACCAAATTTCAGATTAATCTCCTCAAACTCCTTCAGGGCCTGTACTACATTTGCAGCCCCTTCTTCAACAATTTCGTGAACTGTACGGGTCTCATCCATAAGAGGATCCTGAGCAAGGTGGCCGACAGTGTAGCCCGGAGAAAACACCACCTCGCCCTGGTATTCTTTTTCTATTCCGGCAATAATCTTTAACAGGGTAGATTTCCCGGAGCCGTTAAGGCCGATAATACCAATCTTTGCTCCCAGAAAAAAAGAGAGAGAGATATCTTTAATAACTTGTTTATGAGGAGGGTAACTTTTGTTTACCCTATACATTGAAAAAATGATCTTCTTGTCGTCTGCCATGGAATTATATGGTTATTGACGACAAAAATAATCATTTTAATCTGCGGCAAAAATCAAAGATCTTTATTAAAGTGAGGTCGTTTCTTTACACCCTTTGTTAAAAAGAGCATTCGTTTCCGGCTGAACCAGAACCCAGATAATATAAACACCTTTTAAGGTGCCTATCGGAATATTCAGCAATCCCAGGCCACCCATTACAAGTGTAAGCACTTTCCCCCAGTTTTTGCAGGAAAGCAGGCCGATACCGCCCAAAACCATTGCTGCTCCAATAAAGCCTAGAATAGTCATAAGCGGAACGCTGACGATATCCAGAACCTTTATTGCTGTAGGGTCATCAACAAACTGATCGACAAATCCAAAAACAAAAGCAAGGGATACAGCTCCAAGTATATTGATGGCGCCAAAGATTATTTGCAGGATAGCGACAACAGTAACATGCTTTTTCATCTTATTCTCTTCCATGATCTGTAGTATTTAGTTTTAATTCAAACCACAATAATGACTCTAATTTAGTCAAAATGTTGCACTGCAATATCAAATCAATGTTTAACTTTGATCCAAATTCCATTCATTATGAAAAGGATACTTCTTTATACGGCCGGGTTTATACTTTTGACTTGTGCTTTTACCTCCTGTGATGTGCTGGGCGGTGGATGTGAAATATGTGCTCTTGTGGCCCGTGATTCAAATGGAGACTTCGACCATAACCTGATGGAAGAGACAGAGTACTGCGACGAGGAATTACTTCAAATAAAAGCTTATCCTGATTACACGGAAGACGGTCTCAATATTGGATGGGAATGCCATTAATAGCGCATCCCGACCATAGCCACGTCATCTACCTGAGGGTTGTCACCACGCCATTCTTCAAAGATGGCGTTTAATTTCTCTCCCTGTTTCATCATCGGCAGAGAGGAAACCTCAACCAGTTTTTCCTTCAGCCGTGCAGACATGAATTTCTTTTGATCCGGTCCTCCAAACTGATCGCAGAAGCCATCAGTGAACATATAGATGCAATCTCCCTTCAGGAGATCAATTACCTGCCTGGTAAAAGGGTGCATGTTATAATGTATTGATACAGGCATTTTGTCTCCGCGATATTGTCTAAGCTCAGAGCCCCTGATAATCACCAGGGGACTGTTAGCACCTGAGAACTGAAGGGTGTTCTCTCTGAAGTTTATTACACTGACCGCCATATCAAGTCCGTCTTTGACCTTATCATCTTCAACGGATTGTTTCAGGGCTCTGATGACTTCTTCTCTCAAGGAGTCAATTATTTTATCAGATTCGAAAATGTTCCTCACGTTAACCAGCTCATTCAGCATTGTTACTCCAAGCATGCTCATAAATGCCCCGGGAACGCCATGGCCCGTGCAATCTGCCACTATGATAACCTGGATATGCTCTTTTGAGGCAGCCCAATAAAAATCACCACTGACAATGTCAAGAGGCTTATAGAGAACAAAATGCTCCAACCGGTCAGAAAAGAGTTCAATAGAAGGCAGAAGAGCAGTCTGAATACGCTTTGCGTAGAGGATGGAATCGGTGATATGTTTCTTCTGGTATGCTATCTGGTCACGTTGCATTTCCATTTCATCCCTCTGCCTCGAAATGGTAAGGTTCTTTTCCTCCAGCTTGATGTTGGCCTCTTTCTTTATTTTATAGCCACGAAAAATATAATACGCTATAATGCCTACCAGGATTAATGCAATGATGAAGAACCACATCAGCATTTTTTGCTTGGCGATGGCTTCAAGCTGAACTTTGATTTGCTTATCCTGGATGGCTATTGTCTGCACCTGGGTGTTTATGTGCTGCAGCTGTTTTGAAATATCAGCTCTCTGATTTGCCAGCGTGTCTTTCTGCAAACTCATCTCGGCTTGTTGTGTAAGAATCATTGCCATCTGGGCCGTGATGTCCTTCTTCTGCAAGCCAATCTGATTTTTTTGTCTGTCAATCTGCTGCATCTGTTCAGCTATCTGGAGCATCTGAAGTGCAAGGAGGTTTTCCTTTTCGATTATATTCGCTTCTTTAACTGTAATTACTTTATCCAGACTATCGAGAAGGGCAATCTGAATGGCTATCTGAGCCTTCTGTTCTTCTATTTTTTCACTTGCCTCAACAAACAGATCCTCCCATTCTTCACGTGTCTTTACCGCTCTGAAAAGCAATGTGGGATTCACAGAAAGGCCTGCGGCCGTTATCATTTCCTCATTAGCTTCAAATCGTAGCTTTCCTTCAGGTGACGCAACAAAGTTTATCATCGACTCTCTGAAAGGATATCCTTCAGTGAGCAGCAATGTCCTCTTTCCTTTTATTGCATCTTTTATCCTTTCAATCTTATACCCACGGGCCTGGTTTACGTAAAGTACTTCGGTATATTTTATGGCACCCTCCGTTCTGAACCTGAGTATATGGACCGGTCTGCCCTGAATCTGCGGCCTCTGAATCCGTAATCTGCCGAGTTCAAACAACAAGTCCAGGGTATCATCAACAATCCCTATTCTGAAAACAGTAGTATCTTCAAATTCATCGCCATAATCAACGTACTGAGACAAATCAAAGATAAAAACGGCCCTTGAGGCATTGTCAAAAGACTGCTGACTGAATGTCATTGTCACCTGTATAAACAGGGCAATACATATAAAGGCTAATCTTCCGGATTTTGGTTTGACTGGCATTGTCGATGGATATTTAAGACTAAGTTCGCAGTTATTTTCAGAATTCAACAAAAAGTTGTCCCATATGTTAAAAAAATGTGTTAATAAATACGGAGATTGTGTTGATATTTGGATTTTTTTTATTTAATCTTGCTAGGCAGGATAGTTACTTTTAGTTCTGCTTCCGGAGTATTATAACCGGAACAGTAAAATAAGGATGCTGGATATAACAGGTAAGAGGATTGCGATTGTCGAAGATGACATAGCATCCCTAAGGTATTATGAAACAATACTCCGTGAGACCGGGGCGACAGTGACTATTTTCCGCAACGGAAAGGAATTTGTCAATGCAATAAACTCCGGAGATCATGCATATGATATGGTCTTCATGGATTTTCTTATTCCGCTTGTTAATGGCATCGACTGTACAAGGGCATTCAGGCAGGTAAATCGTTCTGCACCGGTAATAGTGGTGACTGCATATTTTTCAGAGCAGACCAAGAATGAAGCTTACATTGCAGGGTGTACTGAATATAACCTTAAACCGCTGTTTCCTGATAAGATCTTCATGATACTTGAAAAATATTTCAGTCAGCGGCACGCGTATCAGATTATTGACTGATCAACATACCTGAAGATTTCTTTAAAGAAAAATTTTTGTTGCCCTTTATTGTTTAAGGGCAACATATTTATTATACAATGTCTTCAGTTTTTCATTCATCTCTTCTGCCATGGTTATTTCGCCATAGTCAAAGCATGACTGAACGACCTGTGAGACGCTCTGAAGACCTGACATGATCTCTTGTTCGGCATAAGCGGCAAGACGTGGTCTCTGGTCAAGAAAATAGCCAACACTCTCAAAATAGTGCCCGGTCATATCCTTTGTCAGAGATATAGCCTTTTCTTTTTCTCCTGCTTCAAAATATGCCGAGATTATTTCAGGGAAATATAAATCATACCCTACTCTCTCAACAGGAATGTCAGTCAGGCTCCGGTTAAGTACTTCAACAGCTTTTTCTTTTTCACCCGAAGCAACAAGCGATTTTGCCAGACGAGCACTATTCAGCCTTGCCCTGATAACCATCAGAGTTCTTCTGTGATTGTAATCCATGTTAACCTCAGGGTCATTTACACCGCCCCAGACAAACTTATGCATCATGTTGTCAAACATGATGTTGTTTTCAATACGCCCATAATCAAACCAGCTCTTATTCTCACTCCTGACAGGAACCAGTCTGTAAGCGAGTCCTTCAAGCTGAAAATATTCCTCAAGGCCGAGAGCATCATCATGATATCCGGCCACAAAATAAACTGGTCTTTCCCAGTCATTATTTGCCAGGATATCAATTACCATAAGCTGGCTTTTCAATATCCAGGATCCTTTCAGCTTGATATCTATGTAAGGAACAATCCTGCCGGCATCTTCCCGTTTGACAGTTCCATTGGCCAATACCTTTGCAGAGTCTACCGGAATTCGTATAGTGCGTGTCGGGATATAATATATGTCTTCACCATAAAAATTAACCCTGGAGACATCGCTTCCGCTATTAATAAAACCAATCACTTCTTTTGCAGAAGCGGGTTCTTTAACCTTCTCCAGTACAGCTACCTGGTTGTTCACACCATCATAATAAAGCTTTTTAGGCAGGCTGACCGGAAGCGGATCTGATTCATAAGCCTGCATCTTCATCTGGTCAATATACCAGTCAGTGTTCATAAGCATGAGATTGCAGACACGTATATCTGTTCGCATTCCTTCAACCTCCTGGGCATACCACAGCGGGAAAGTATCGTTATCGCCGTTAGTAAACAGTATTGCTTCCGGAACGCATGAGTTAAGGTAATTAAAAGCTACGTCACGGGCAAGATAGCGACCTGACCTGTCATGATCATCCCAGTTCTGCGAACCCATTAATACTGGAACAGCCACTATTGAAACTATTACCGCACCAATAGCTCCTGCTTTTTCACCTGTGAGTTTTCGCAACAGTTCAAAAAATGCCAGTACACCAAGTCCTATCCAGATAGTGAAAGCATAAAATGAAGCGGCATAAGCATAATCCCTTTCCCTCGGCTGGTTGGGATACTGATTAAGATAAATAACTATGGCTATACCTGTCATAATAAACAATAGCGAGACAATCCACCAGTTGCGGGCATCGCGATTGAAGTGCCAGAAAAAGCCTATCAAGCCAAGGATAAGTGGGAGCAGAAAATAAGTATTGCGTGACGGATCATTCTTCATGTCGGCAGGTATGTTAAAATATGTACCTACACGAGGGGCATCAATAAAGCTTATTCCGGTAATCCAGTTACCCTGATGCGGACTTCCGAGGCTGTGTATATCGTTCTGCCTCCCACTGAAATTCCACATAAAATACCTGAAATACATAAACCCAAACTGGTACTCAAACATAAAACGGAGGTTCTGACCAAAAGTAGGGCATCGCAAAGTCGTTGCTTCTCCGGTCTGCGGGTCGGTAATCCTGACCGGAGTTCCCCTTTTTCCTACATATTCTTCATAGACCTTTGCATATTCATCCTGTTCATTCCACATTCGTGGAAGGATGGTCATAAATCTTTTATCATATTTTCTGACTGTTTCACGATTGGTGATTATGTACTTGCCGTCAACGGGATTATATGTAGGTTTCCCCTCGACATAATCCGAGACAGGAGCATTATAATATGGCCCGTAGAAGAGCGGACGCTGACCATACTGCTCTCGATTCAGGTAATACAGAAGTGCAAATGGATTTGACGGATCATTCTCATTCATCGGAGGTTCAGCCGTTGACCTGATAACCATTGTAGCAAATGATGAATAACCGATCAGTATCACCAACAAAGCCGTCATAATGGTATTTGTTGCCGTGCGGTATGTCATTGTAATCCGGTAAAGTCCGAAAATTATAAGAGCAAGAAACAGCAGGTTTGCAAAAACAGAATCGGTCAGAATCCATATGCCGGAAAGAAGCAACGTTGACGCCGCAAGGATAAAGCTCACTCTCGGGTTATCATGAGTGAAGGTGTACCAGACAGTCAGTATCAACAGTGCTATCAGAATGACCAGATGAATGTACATGCCGCTGTTATACGGAAAACCTAGATAATTGATGAAGAAGAGCTCAAACTTTGAAGTCACTCTGAAAATCCCGGGGATAATGCCATACATTATGAGAACCAGAAGCACAACAGAAGCAAGGAGTGACAATGTAAAGCCCTTCCATGAGAACTCATACTTACGGAAATACCATACAAAAACAATTGCAGGAATAGCAAGCAGGTTCAGCAGGTGTACTCCTATCGACAGTCCCATCATGAAAGCAATAAGAATTATCCATCTGTCGGCATAGGGTTGATCAGCCGAATCTTCCCATTTCAGAATAGCCCAGAAGACCACTGCGGTAAAGAGAGATGAAGTTGCATAGACTTCTCCCTCAAC
Source organism: uncultured Rikenella sp. (assembly GCA_964524635.1). Classification (GTDB taxonomy): domain Bacteria; phylum Bacteroidota; class Bacteroidia; order Bacteroidales; family VadinHA17; genus SR-FBR-E99. The sequence continues at coordinate 10,718 of CAZGDJ010000030.1, forward strand.
AGCCGAGAACCAGAATGTATCTGAGAATGCATATGCAAGAGCACCTGTCAGGCCAGCACCAAGCACGGCAATAATTTTTCCGGGTGTATAATCTTCCTCACTCTTTAAAAAGACTCTTCTCGCAAGATGCGTTACAGTCCAGAAGAGGAAAAGAATTGTCAGAGCACTGGCAAGTCCGGACATTGCATTTATCATTTTTGCAACCTGGGAGGTGTCGCCTGCGAAAGTGGCAAAGAATCGCGCCAGTATCATAAAAAATGGAGCACCGGGAGGATGTCCGACTTCCAGTTTATAGGATGAAGCAATAAACTCACCGCAGTCCCAAAGACTTGTAGTGGGCTCGATTGTCATAAGATATGTCACAGCCGCAACAGCGAAAGTGAACCATCCGAGAATATTATCCCAGCGCTGGAATGTTTTTATCATTATATTCTGTTTTCCTGTTCATGTATCAGGTGACGAAATTAATAAGAATTTGGCAGGAAGGATTGGGTATCGTCCAATTTTGGTATTTTTGGCCAAACTGCCAAATATGAAGAGGTTCCAATTATTTGCTTTTTCTGTCCTGTTCCTCTTCTCCGGAATTATTAATGCTCAATACTATAATACCGGACAGGACCCTTCTTCTATACGCTGGAAACAAATACAAACATCTCATTTTCAGGTAATTTATCCGGGTGATTTCTCAGCTATGGCACAGAAATATGCCGGGTTACTTGAAGAATCATATGCAAAAGTCTCACCTCTGTATCCTTCATGCAGGGTAAAAGTACCGGTCATTATTCATAATTACTCAATGGAGTCTAATGGTTATGTGAGCTGGGCTCCCCGGCGCATGGAACTTTTCCCTCTGCCCGGGGAAAAGAATCTGCCAATGGATCCCGCTGAACAGCTGACAATTCACGAGACAACCCATGTATTACAGATGTCGTCACTTAATAGCGGGCTAAGTAGAGTCCTGTCAGTTATTTTCGGTGAACAGGCTTTTGCTCTAAGCGCAATCATGATCCCTGACTGGGCTTTTGAGGGTGATGCGGTGTATGTCGAGACCGCCCTTACATCATCAGGACGCGGACGAAGTAATGCATTTATCCAGGAAGCAAGAGCCATGGCATTGGCTCCTGAAGGAAAGTATCACTATGACAAACTGCTTCTGGGATCTTATAAAGATTTCACGCCAGACCATTATGTCTTTGGGTACCTTATGATGAACCAGCTGAGGAGCCAGAACCCCGAGGCATGGAGAAAGACAATAAAAAAAATCGGGAGTACACTGACAGATATGGACAGCGGCCTAAAGAAGAATGCAGGAATATCTGAGGAAGATCTTTACCAGGAAGCATTTGCCACAGCGATGGAAAAATGGTATTCTCCTGATATCCCGGGCAAAAAGTATGAAGTTCTGAATATTCTGGATGAAAACGACTATAAAAATCATTTCTGCCCCTACAGAATTGACAGTAGCAGGATAATATCACTAAAGAAATCCCTTTCGGCCCCTACTGCATTCGTTATCACCGATTCCGAAAATGGTTCAGAACATCTTTTAACCACCACAGGATATATTTATCCCTACATTTTTTCTTATTCTAACGGGACTGTAGTATGGGCAGAACTGACCCCACACCCAAGGTGGGATAATCTTGACTATTCAGTAATAAAAATACTTTACCTGTCAGATGGAATTGTGAAACAGCTGACCTCCGGGACCCGCTACACAGCGCCTGACCTCTCACCTGACGGAAAAACAATAGTGGCCGTTTCAGCAACCACAGATTTCAAATATTCACTGGTGTTCATTAATGCTCATGACGGGCACAAAACACTTGAAATTAAGGTTCCGGAAAACCTGATTATTCAACGCCCGGAATGGTCTTCTGACGGAAAATCCGTAACAGTTGTGACACTGTCCTCCGATGGCGAAGGCATAAGAACCTGTCATCTGCAGGAAGAAAATTGGGAGATAAACAAATCTGAAGCAGCAATTGATATAATACAGGCCAGAATAATCAGTGATACTCTCTTTTTCCTTGCCCAGGGGAACGGTTCTGACAATATATACAGACTCTCGCCTGATAATAATATCAGCCTTGTTACTGAATCACGCTTTGGAATATCAGGTTTCTCAGTATCAGGTGATGAAATCCTTATTTCCGACTATAACAGTAATGGCTTCAACATTTCTCCTGTAATGAAAACCAGCATTGTGGTGGATTCACCCGAAGAATTTTCTGCTCTGCCCGACATTGCAATTCCTATAAGTACTGCCCTGAAGACTTCTGATACCACTGACCAGGTTTTTATAAGCAAGCCTTACAGAAAAGCTGCTCATCTCTTCAATTTTCACAGCTGGTTCCCTTTCTATGTCAATATGGATGATCTCCTGTCAGATTATGCTTATGTCTATCCCGGAGTTACTTTACTGTCTCAAAATCACTTAAGCACACTTACTTCTACTGTTGGTTACGAATATTCCAATAATGGTCACTTCTTTCATTCCTCTCTGAAATGGTATGGGTGGTTCCCGGTTATTGGTGCTGATATCACCTTCGGAGGCAGGCAGACTATAAGTAAGCCTCGAGAAGCATCAGAGCAACCATCTGATATTTCATCAGGTATGAATTTAAGTTTGAGTGTTTCTCAGCCACTTTATTTTGCAAACGGCAAATTCAGTCAGCTGATTATGCCGGCTATCTATATAAATTATCAAAATGACTATACCTATTTAAATGCTTCACAGGGATTTGATGAAGGACTGGTTAAAACGACAGGCCGTTTATATTTCTCTAATATATTCATGTATGCTTATCGTGATATCTATCCCAGATGGGGTCAGATAATTGATATGAGCTACACTAATGCCCCATGGGACAAAGATATTTGCGGTGAACTGAAATATGTTCGCGGCAATATTTTCCTTCCGGGAATTGTCAGAAATCATAGCCTGGTTCTAAAGGCCGGCTATGAAGTTCAGACACCCTATAAAATTCATAGATACTATAACCTTAATCCATACCCAAGAGGTCTTAATGAAGAAATGGTATCAGACAGGCTATTTTCTTTTTCGGCAGATTATACTATGCCGATCTTCTATCCCGACTTCTCTATGGGAAGATTTCTATATTTGAAACGGGTAAGGGGATCTCTCTTTTATGACATGAGCACAGCCTTTAACCTGCAACACCCCGGCGGGTCTTCTTACAACAGGACTGACCTAAGCTCAACAGGTAGCGAATTACTAATCGATTTCTTCCTGTTCAGGCTTCCCATTGAGATAAGTGCCGGAGCAAGGGGTGGATATTTCATATCTGAAAACAGATGGTTCGCTGGTCCTGCGCTGTCAATGAATATCTACGGCACCACTCTCGGGAGAAATCGCTGAGGCACATTCTTTTATCAATTGCCATGCTTCGGTTACATGTCTCTCTGTTACATTCGTCTGCGCGGTGACCATTCTCAGGACAAAGTTACCGTTTATGGTTGTATGTGTAAGATATATCCTGCCACTGTCATTCAGTGAATGATTTAATATTTCATTCATCTTGTTTACCCGTTCATTATCAATGCCTTCCGGCTTATACCTGAAGCAGACCGTGTTTAACTGTACAGGGGCCATAACCTCAAAGCTTTCTTCCTTTAAGATTAGTGTTTCCAGCATTTTTGCCAACCGCATGTGTTCTCTTACCATCTCCTGAAGTTTTTCTACACCGAAGCATCTGATGACAGACCACAATTTAAGGGCTCTAAAGCGTCTGCCAAGTGGTATTCCCCAGTCGCGGTAGTCATTTACTTTCCCTCTTGTCCGGGTCTTAAGGTATTCAGGAAGAATCTCGAATGTCCGTATAAGAGATTCGGCATCTCTTACATAATATGCAGTGCAATCAAAATTTACGAACATCCACTTGTGCGGATTGAATACGAAGGAGTCAACATATTCAATCCCTTCTGTCATCCACCTCATCTCGGGAAGAATAAGGGCTGTTCCGCCGATGGCAGCATCAACATGAAGCCAGATCCCATATTCCCTGCAAATTTCCCCTATTTCTTTCAGTGAGTCAAATGCTGTTGTGCCGGTAGTTCCGAGAGTGGCTACCACACAACACGGTATGTATCCATTACTGATATCTTCTGTAATGACTTTTCTTAACGCATCGGAGTCAAGGGAGAAATCACTTTTCACCCTTATCTTGATAAGGTTCTTCCTTCCAATTCCCGCAATCCCCACACCTTTTTCAACAGATGAATGCGTTTGAGATGAACAATAGACACGAAGCTTTTTGACCGATGAAAGACCATCTGAGTTTGAATGCCAACCGGTCATTTTCTCCCGTGCCGTTATCAGTGCAGCAAGGGTTGCCGAAGAGGCACTATCCTGGATAACGCCTTCAAAATATGATGGCAGGCCAGTCATCTCACGCAGCCATTCCATCATTCTCTCCTCTACTTCCGCCGCTGCTGGCGAGGTTTCCCATATCATGCACTGGGAACCGATAGCTGCAGTGAGCATCTCAGCTAAAATGGAAGGAAAGCTAGTGTTGGCCGGAAAATATGCAAAGAAATTAGGACTCTGCCAGTGAGAAATGCCCGGTATAACAATCTCATTAAAATCCTTCAGAAAATCATTAAAAGATTCGCTGCCTGGCGGCGGTAGTTCGGGCAGTTGTGCTTTTATCTCACCCGGGGCAACAGCTGATTTTACAGGATATTGCTCAATATTTTCATAGTACCGGGCTATCCACTCTACAACCTCATGGGCGTACTTCCGGAACTCATTGGGATACATCTTTTTATCAGCTCTTAGCTACCGAGTCCGCAAGAACAATAATCCTGTTTTTTTTCACTTCAATAACCCCCCCCGTGATTTCAAACCTCGTCTCTATGCCCTGTTCATCAGAGATTATTACCGGGCCCTGTTCGAGGGTTGAAATGATGGGAGCATGGTCTTTCAATACCTGAAATGAACCTTTCTTCCCGGGAACCCTTACTGACACGATTTCTCCGGAAAATATTTTATTATCTGGTGTAATGATCTCAATCTTCACTTTAAGGCTCTTTTGGTTGTGTGCTATTTACTTTCAGCAAGAAGTTTCTTCCCCTTTTCAATAGCATCTTCAATAGTACCGACTAGCAGGAACGCAGCTTCAGGATACTGGTCAACCTCACCATCCATGATCATATTGAAGCCCCTGATAGTGTCTTCAATGGAAACAAGGGCGCCGGGAATGTTCGTGAACTGCTCAGCCACATGGAAAGGTTGGGAAAGAAATCTCTGCACCCTGCGTGCACGGTTCACAACAAGCTTGTCTT
>CAZGDJ010000031.1:0-15588 GCA_964524635.1 uncultured Rikenella sp.
TTTTTACTATTCATAGTTTTTTTTAAGATTAAAAAATTTAATACTAGTCATGAAACAACTTATTGTTCTGAGAAAAAAATGTCAATATCTGACCTGTGGTTTTTATGTTACCTCAAAATTAGAAAAAAAAGGTAAATCTCCTCATGAAACCAAAAAGAGCAACCAACAACATCATTTATTTACGCTATTTAATATAGTATCTCAGAGAAAGCAAAACGCCCATTGAACCGGCGGTGGTCTTTTCTCCTGCCTGCATAAAGCTCCTGACTTGTCCCTCACGCGTTGAAAGATGGAAGGTTTCTTCAGGTGTATAGGCTGAAATATCCGAAAGGATCTTCTTATAAAAAAAGCCGGCTGAGATCTGATATTGTTTTTTCAGGAAAAAATAAAAGCCGCCTGATGCAATTATACCCGGATTAATGGCTTTTACATGTAACTCGCCGTTTACATCATTATTTACGTTGTTTTTGAACCCTTCATAACCTATATCTTCAAGAACGACATCATAGGCCGGATAATATCCTGAATAAGAGTAAATGCCTTTGCCTGTATATTTTTTACTGACAGGAAATGAGAGACTAAACCCGCTTTGAATATAGAATCCTGTCGACTTGCTAAAAGGGCATTGGAAATTAAGCATTACCGGAATTTCGAGAAAAAATATTTTCTGTTCCTCGCTGATGTTACTGCCTGAAATTCTGCGCTCGTAATCTTCACTTTCCGAGTCAACTGTATCATAGCTGTTTGAATAGCTGCCTAAAGTTATTTGAGAAAGATACGGGCTCACCCCTATAGCTGCAGACACCCCGAAATATTTTGAAAAGAAGTAGCCTGCATCAAGCGAAAAGCAAAATGAATTGCTGGTGGTCATATCAACCTCTGAAAAAAGAGGTGAACCGGTATGTTTAACAGTAGGATGGGCAAACCCTCCACTAATACCGGTATACCAAAGCCCCTGCCACCTGAATTTGTCATCAGGGTTTTGTGATTTTACATCTATCTGAAACACTAAAAGGAGAAAAAAACAAGCGATGAAGCTGTAACTGTAAGTTCTGGTTGGTCTCATTTTCTTGTTTAGTTGATAACTAATATTTTCACATTATAAGAGTAACTATCGCTGACTGTCACCTGTACCAGGTAGAATCCTTTGCTAAGGTTAGTGACCGGGATCTCTTCGGAGAATTCAAATCCCGTTTTTTCAGTAGTAAGATCCATAACTTCCCTGCCGAATTCATTTATTATCCTGATGTATGTTTTTCCTGTGGGAACATCTTTAATGCTTAGCCGGAACGAACTTCTCACCGGATTCGGATATGCCAGAATCGATTTTGTTCCTTCTACTGTTATGGTATTTGAGAAGATTTTGCATCCGTTCTTATCTGTTGCTTCAACAGCATATATTCCCGGCACCTTGTTTGTGACATAATATTGGCCGTTGGCCCCGGCAATCGGAGCTGTGCCAAGGTGCCACTGATAACCCGTATACAGGTCATCAACATTTGAGCAGACAAGAACATCCTGCCATTTGATGACAATCTCAGGGGCTACAGTAGGGATGATGCCTGCCGCGGCAGAGGCCTCCAAAATCCTGTTGCCTTCTGTTTTTTCAAAGATATATTTTATCACATAAGACCCGGCCATGCTGGTACCGGTTGTAATAGTGCCTGTAGCAGGATCAATGGTTATTCCCTCCGGCTCAGCACTGAACACCCCGCCGGCAGGGCCTGACAATGACACATACTGAGGACCTGCAGAGGGACACCATGGTGACCCGGAATATGAAATAGTGATCAGTTCGTCCTGTGTAACCGTAACTTCCACGGCATCAACTCCTGACCCGGTAACAGTTATTACAGCAACCCTTGAAACTGCATCAGCGTTGTTCTGGTACGTAACAGCAATAGTGCCATTGCCATTTCCCGATGGCGTTACAGTACACCATGCCTGGTCAGAGACAGCGGTCCATGAAATATTTGAAATGACATCAAAGCTGACTGTGCCTGAAGATGAAGTGACATACTGGTTTGACGGTGTAACAGATAATACGGGAGGTATTCCTGCCTGGGTCACCGTTACCGTCTGGTCTGTCACCCCGGGTCCGGAAACAGTTATAACCGCTGTTCTTGATCCGACTTCATTATAATCCTGAAACGAAGCTGTAATAGTTCCATTACCCTCACCTGAAGTTGTTACAGTACACCATGAATGACTGCTCGAAGCAGTCCATATTATATTAGAGGTAACATCAAACAAGGTTGTTCCCGAAAGTGATTCAACATTCTGATTTGAAGGAGTAACGGTAAGAAAAGGTGCCACCCCTGACTGGGTCAGGGTAACCACCTGGTCACTTACTCCCGGCCCTGAAACGGTTATAGTAGCAATCCTTGTTCCTGTCCCGGTAAACTCCTGGTATGTTACGATGATTGTTCCATTGCCAGCGCCCGACGGAGTCACAGCAATCCAGGGCTGGTTGCCAGATGCAGTCCATGATATGTTTGAGACAACGTTAAACTCTGTTGTTCCTGCCGGTGATGTTACATTCTGATTTGCCGGTGAAACCGTTAATATGGGAGATGTATTTGTCTGTGTTACAGTTACTGTATGGTCACTTACTCCTGATCCGGAAACGGTGATAGTGGCAACTCTTGATCCGTCTTCAGTAAATTCCTGGTAAGAGGCAATAATAGTTCCGTTTCCTGAACCAAAAGGTGTCACAGTGCACCATGACTGATTACTTGAAACGATCCATGAAATGTTCGAAGTTACTTCAAAGCTTGTTGTTCCTGCAGTAGATGCAACATTCTGGTTTAAAGGTGAGACAGATAAAGATGGAGTTACCCCTGACTGGGTCACGGTAACCACCTGGTCACTTACTTCCGGCCCTGAAACGGTTATAGTAGCAATTCTTGAACCTGTTCCGGTAAACTCCTGGTATGTTGCAATGATTGTTCCATTACCGGTGCCGGAGGGTGTCACAGTGCACCATGACTGGTTACTTGATGTTGTCCAACATATATTGGAGGCAACTTCAAAACCGGTAGTCCCCGCAGGTGATGTAACATTCTGATTTGATGGTGTAACAGTCAATAACCAGCATTTGGGCTGATCAGATACCTCTCCCTCCTTAATTATCAGTTCCTGTGAGAGCAAAAACATAGTATTTACCAGCAGTGATAACACAAGAACCAGCCTTTTGCCTGATATGCTAATTTTCATATGACTAATGATTTAACTGTTTAAACATGTTAACAGAAATGTATTATAGGTTTTATTTATTAAATTTATTTATAACCTGTAACATATATTCTTAGAGATAATAGTTCATTTTATTAAGATGCAATCAGGTCGCCAATATCTTTCTATAACAGTAAGAAAACATTTCAGCTGAGTATAACCATGCAGTAATCGTTTATGGAAAGATCAAGTCCATTACATATTAATCAGTTGTATTGCTCAATATCAAAGTTAAAGTAAAGTAATGCTAAATGCAAATGATTTATTTGCCTGAGAAACAAGATATTTTTAAGGATGCTTCTTCCGGAGGTTAAAATTCCTTTACTGTTTATGGAAACACTTTGAATAGTATGACGGATTACGGAACCCTGCCATATAGCACATTTCCCATATCAGTTAACATTTTTGGAGCATTTTTGAAGGCAATGCCCGTGTAAAAGTGAAGTTCGTTTTCTTTTATTATCTCTCCGGAAATATGTGGAACTGAAAATCTATTAATATTGAAGACTTATAACAGTAATGATCTTCTCATTCTTTAAGTGCCAAATGGCAGAAACAAGTAAAGCCGGATATGCCAAGATTGAGACATTCCCAATCTGAGACCTTCCTTTTGATCACAAAGTTAATATTGCCTATGAGGCCGCTACCGCAGATCTGAAAGATGAAGATCATTTGAGGGATTATGGTGTGAAGATTGTAAATTATAACCGTGATACTGAAGTTTTTCATTTGCTTAAAAGGATCATAGAAAAAATTACTGGCGGAAAATCCATGTATCAGTCTCCGACAGATATGGGCGTAAACCGTACAGTTTCAGGTATTGTGGATGACCTTATAATTACTGAAGCATCACATCAGGAGATAATCCGGAGATATTACAGGTGTGCTGCAGAATATGCTGTAGGTCTGGTTGATAAAGACACCATTGACCTTGCCGGGCTGCCTGATAATCTGTGCCTGTTACCTAAAAACCTCATCGATTCGGTAACTCATTTGAAAAAAGATATTCTGAATGGAAAAATGGTCAGTCTTTATGTGAAAGAGACTCTTATAGTCTTGGTTCTTAGCGCGATATCCAATACTGCCGCAAAAATGGCATTGGAGAACCTGAAGGGATTGCGTGGCTGCGAAGTGTATACCACACATATACCTACCCCGGCGATGAGGCAGGATGGCGAAAATTAGTGGTAAACCTCACATGTGATCCCGAGTATTCCGGTAAGAGCCTGTTTATTGGTGGATAAGTGCCTGATCTGAAGTATAGCAACTGACTTTTGTTGTAATGCAAATTCCAAACTGGTGCAACTGGTGCCAGTCAGATCAGGATGACTGATCACCTGGCCTTATCAATGCAGGCCGTGTCAGGTTAGACTGAAAGCCTGAGAATAGTCACATGCAGCTTCTATACCTTAGGTATTGTGTTGAGTAACGGCAGAAAAGGCGGTCAGATTTCAGTGCCGGACAAGGCTAAATGTATTTTTTTATTTTGTTCCAGTAGTGGATTGTAAGGGGACCGGAACCGTTCCAGTTCTTTGCAATTTTTTCCAGATCATTAGGCCCAATTTGCTCAGCATAATATAAAAATATCTTCTCAGATATTTCATAGTCGTACAGGTCTTTCATCTTATACTTGCTGCCGGTCCTTTTGTTATAATCTTCAAGCCGAATCGGCCGTATCTGAAAATACCCGACCGCCTGTTCAATGGGATTGTATGCAAGGGTATCGCACTTGGTCTCAACAATTCCTATTGCATGAATAAGTTCCTTATATGGTTTAACAGGACTCGCTGATAAAATTACTATTGATTCATTAGTGGGTGCAAACAGCTGAGATGCGGATAGAAACAACAAAAGGAAGCCACTTGATATCTTTATAAATAAACTTTTCATTATAATCTTTGGGATTTCTATTTCAGGAAAGGGTTTGTTTTTGCACGAACCTTCAAGGATATCTTGTTGTTTCTTTCTTTTTTAAGGAATTTTTGAGAATTCCACTATTAATGTTCAATCAATACTTGTTTTAATAACAAAAATGTAATTGAAACGTTCACCAAAGAATTAAACAAGAACGATAACCAATATGCAAATGTACTTCTTAACATATTGTCAATAAATGAATTCCAATTTGTTTTGTAAACAATCTTTCAACAATCCGGATACTGTATTGTTTTTCAGGAACAAAAAAACCGCAAACCAGTTAAGCTTTGCGATTAATGAGAAAAAATAACGATGCCAATTATTAAATAAAATATCTATGTTGGTGGGTGAAGCCGCTGAGTAAACCACTTACGTACTGAGCGCATAGTTGCAAGCTGGTATGATGGGGCCTGTCGTCTGCAGGTTGCTCTTTCAGGGCTGTTTTCAGGTGCTCCCCAGCGTATCTCTATTCCGTCATTAGGATTATAGGCCATCTCAAAAGAATCTCTTCGTTTGAGTATCTCACTGACAGTCAGTTTCTGCAGAGAGCCATCCGAGCGCGTATAGTTGATTGACAGTTCTGAGGTCTTTTTGTCCAGCACAGACTGAAGTTTTTCCCTGACCTGTTCCGGAGACCCCATTCCAGAAATACTGAAATCCTCCGGTGAGCCGAATACCCTCTCGGGGTAGTCCAGCACTGCATCCATTGCAATTAAAAGTCTCAGATCGCGGTTGGGAGTTGAAAAGTTCTCCCATTGGCCTCCAGCCAGAAATATTCCGGAAGCACCCGAAGGCATCTGAATTATGGTGCCAGGATGTGATTTCATATATGCTTCACCATTGTCAACAGAAATGACACGTACCAGAAGCTGTTCATAGAGTGCTTCAATTAAACTGAGTAATTCACTTTCCGGGTCAAGTGGCTCTGGGTTGATTATTCTCTCCATGGTGCGATAGAAGATGTCGCTTTCCATCTTTCTTTGCTGGAGTGAGAAAGGAATATATTCAGCCGACTCGGTTAATGCCTCATTCTGAACAAGGTATGGAACGCCATCCCGGACAGATATCGGGCGAAAAGCTTTAAAACCTGGCTCTCCAACCACTTCAGAGGTATTAAAAAGAAAATTTCCTTTCCAGAAACGTTTAATGGCAACTGTGCCATCCGGCTGTGCATCCGTTGCAAGGAGTAAGCCAGGCTTATTGTTTGTTTGTGGTTTCCAGCTGATAATTACCATTGTATGGCCGTAAGGGTCGGCATAAACAGTGCCGGGCCTTAGCGATTCGCGCGTTAGCGAAACAGGGTAATAATCAGAATTGTTATTATCAAGTGCTGTCCTTGCTGTACCTGAATGGACACCATCCATGACTTTCCTGAGAAAGGCATTAAAAGCGTAAACCGGATGGTTTCTGGCAATTGCCATTTCATTTGTGATCCACTGTCCGGTGCCGGGGTTTCTCCCGACATAGCCCCGGTCGCATACATGATATCCAAAAGGCAAGCCCAGTTTCCAGGCAAAATATGCTCTCAGAAAGAAAGGATTATCTGCACAATCAGGTTGCATTATAACACTGTTTTTTCCGTCGGGGCTATCTTCATCAAGTGAGAAGTAATTATAAAGGAAGTTTTGGTTTTTATCCTGTGTCACTTTATGAAGAGCCGGCCATGAGGATTGTTCATCAAAGCCGTTGAAAAGAGCGTTTACCCAGGCAGAATAAAGTGTCTCCATCTTGCTGTCCCATCCCCGGAGAGTTTTCCAGACAGTGGTATATGAAATAGTCTTTTTTGTGTCAGAAATATCGAACTCAATACCACCAATCTCCATCTCATTTACTGATATCGAGGCCTTATATTTTCCTGCAGCATCTCCTTCAAATTCATCTATGCGCCAGTAAGGTGACTCCTGGCTGGTTTTGCTTTTCAGCGCTTTTATATCCTCTGAGGGACCCTTGATGGATAGCTTTGCTTTCAGAATATTTGCCCCGCCGACCGTTACGATACGCCAGGGTTGCCCGGGTTCCGGATTCTCAGGTACCACAAGCATGACTTCAACAGGTTGTTTTTTTTCTGATAATGAAATACCTTCTGAAGGAGTTTGTGTTTCCGTATGGCCCGAATCGTTTTTACCTGATCGTCTGTTGTTGCAGGACATCAGAAAACTTACCAGTAATAGGATGGTCAATCCGGGTATCAGCGACCTTTGTTGAATAAAATTCATCCGTATTATTTTTCAAAAAGGATAGGCTCCTGCAGAAGCCCCTGCTAAAAGTGAATCCAGGGCCTGCCTGTCAAAAACTGACCCGTCATCACGGTTGAAAAGGCCAAAGCCCAGATTACCCGTGGCACCATTGTCCCAGTAAAAGGGGACCATTCCAAAATTCTTTGCCTGTTGGGTAATATACCTGAAATAATATGCCCTGGAATCAAGATGATGTTCAAGTGCAGTGCCTGTAAGCAATGAACGGCGGATAGCGCCGTATTCACCCAGAATAACAGGGTAACCTTCGTCAACAAAACTGGTTTTCATCTTTTGAAATTGTTCAAGCACCCAGCTTTCCTGTCCCCATGATGATATAACTCCGTATTGGGCATAATCTGATCCCCATAAGGTCTTCACAGTACCCCAATCAGCATTAGCCTCCAGTCCGGCAAATTCCCACGGATCATAATAATGGACTTCAGCCATTAAACGATCAGCTGTTGCATCATCAGACATGACTAGTTTACTGACTGCCCTGTTAATATCGGTATAATAGGCCTGAACAATCAATGTGCGATAAGTGTTTCTCCCTCCTGTTGAGCGGACGGCATCTACAAAGGTTTGATTGTACGATAACTGTACAACATAGTTTTCCGGAACAGGATTAGTGCTGGTATGCACTTCATTGGTGCCTGCAAAAAGCAGATGTTCGTCATAGTTGCGGAAGTATACTGCTATCTGTTCCCAGAAAGCTTTCTGTTTTTTATTAACGTCCTCCTGCATGGCAAAAGTCGGATTCTCTTCCAGCCATCCACCGTCCCAATGGATATTGATGATAACATACATTTCATTATTGTAGCAATAATCTACAACCTCTTTAACCCGCGTAAGCCAGGAATCTTTTATTTTACAGGTACCGGCATCTGACAGGTGACTGTTCCAGGCACATGGAAGGCGAATGGCGTTAAATCCGGATTGTTTAATTGAATCAATAAGTCTTTGTGTGATCGGAGGGTTTCCCCAGCTTATTTCTCCTCCCGGAGCCTCCAGTGAATTCCCAAGGTTCCAGCCTGCATATATATTTGAGGCAATTGATACTGCACTGCTTTCCATTCCGGTAGGGTCAGGTGTTATCGGATCACTGTAATCGGGATAGATCACAATAAATTTATCCTGTTTAATAGTTACATAATAGCTGTATTTTGAATCCATGTTGAACTTCAGTCTGGCCGTGCGATCAACCTTGGTTGTATTTGCAGCAACTGTAATAGTTAACTGAGTCTCAGGATCATAAGAGTATTTTACCGAAGCAGTACACCAGGTTTGATCTGGCGTGACAGTCCATCTTTCGCCATTCATATTGACTGTAAGGGTAGCATTACCTCCATCTGATGTAAATTTCAATGTGTCATTATCAAATGTGAAAACCGGTTCAACAACTTTTTCCTCGCATGAGATTAAGAATGCGATGAATATGACCGCCAGAGCTGTTAAGACCTGTTTCATTTTCCTCTATTCAATAATTACTCATAACTCATTAATTCATGAAGAATTAATCGATTCAAAATTAAACATTATCAGATGAAAACGCTTTGCACCTTCTTTATTATTCTTTCAATTTTTCAACCTTCCAACTTGATTGCTATCTTTGTGCCTTCTGATTTGCAATGAGATGGCGAAAAATGAAAAAAAGAAGAGTAACTGGCGCGATAAGTTTCGGTTTGCTGTTTTCAATGATACCACTTATGAGGAAGTATGGCGCATACGTTTGTCAAAGTACAACGCTCTGCTGGCTCTTGCATTTGTGGTCTTTGCGATCATTGGCATAACGACTTCATTAATAGCCTTTACAAATCTTCGCGAGTTTATCCCTGGCTACCCCGATGTGACTTTAAGACGTTCTATAATTATGAATGCCCTGATGCTTGATTCACTGGAGCATGAAATTCAAATACGCGATAAGTATTTTGAGGACCTTAATGCAGTCATATCCGGTCATCAACCTATAAGCAGGGTTACCATGAGAGACACTACACGTGATTATAGCAGTATCTCTTTTAAAAGATCTGCCGAAGACTCTATACTTAGAAAACGTGTTGAAAACGAGGAGCAATATAGTCTGGCATCAAATACAACTGGTTCTGAACGAGGTACCAGCCTGGTCAACATACATTTCTTTCCACCGGTGAAAGGAATTGTATCAAGCAATTTTGACCCGCGTACAAGACACTATGCAACCGATATCGTAACTCAGCCAAAAGCGGTAGTGTCATCAACTCTTGATGGCACAGTAATAATGACAGGATGGACTATGGAGACTGGTTTTGTCATGATGGTACAACATAGCAATAACCTTGTTTCCGTATACAAACATAATGCGACCCTGCTTAAAGAAATGGGTGACAGGGTATGGGCAGGGGAAGCTGTAGCCATTGTTGGAAGCTCTGGTGAATTATACACCTCCGGCCCGCATCTGCATTTTGAGCTTTGGTATAACGGTGAACCCCTTGACCCGACTCAGTATATCTTCTTCTGATAATTAACTCGCAGATGCATAAGCGATTAACTATTCTTGGATCAACAGGGTCGATAGGCACTCAGACGCTCGATATCGTCTCACAATATCCAGACTATTTCGCTGTTGAGGCTTTAACAGCAGGAAACAATTATGAGCTTCTTAAAAAGCAGGCCGGGCTTTTCAGGCCAAAGAAGATTGTAATTGGGAACCCGGCTTATTACAAAAAGCTTAAGGAGGACCTGTCGGGACTACCTGTGGAAGTAATGTCAGGTAATGAGGCTTTTGAGGAAGTTGCAACATCAGACAATGTTGACACTGTTGTTGCCGCAATGGTGGGTTTTGCCGGCCTGCGCTCCACTGCTGCTGCTGTTACTGCCGGCAAGGAGGTCGCTCTTGCCAATAAGGAAACACTGGTTGTTGCCGGAGAAATGATAACCAAAGTTGCTGCAGTATCAGGCTGCCATATTATACCTATCGATTCTGAACATTCAGCAATACTCCAATGCCTGGCAGGGGAAAAGAAAAGCACAGTTGAGAAAATAATACTGACAGGCTCCGGTGGACCTTTCAGAAACACCTCAGCGGAAAAACTTGAGGTTGTTACCCGTGAAGAGGCACTAAGGCATCCCAACTGGGTGATGGGCAATAAAATAACAATTGATTCTGCCACCCTGATGAACAAAGGGCTGGAACTCATTGAGGCACACTGGTTGTTTGATATTCCTGCGGAGAAAATTGAGGTGCTGATACATCCACAGTCAATAATTCATTCTCTTGTACAGTTTACAGACGGATCCGTTAAAGCTCAGTTGGGGACACCTGACATGAGATTACCAATAATCTATGCGCTTACCTATCCTGAGCGTTTTCTGACTGATATACCCCGTCCAGTACTTACAGACATAAATTCATTGACTTTCGAGAGACCAGATACCGCCCGTTTCCGGAATCTCTCACTTGCCCGCCAGGCTATTGCAGAAGGTGGCAATAAGCCGTGTGCATTGAACGCAGCCAATGAGGTCGCTGTTGAGTCCTTCCTTCAGAATAAATTGAAATTTACAGGTATTGCAGCAACGGTGGAGTATGTGATTAATGAAATAAATTATAACAAAGAGGCTTCTATGAGTGTATATGAAGAGACGGATAGAAACAGCAGAAGCCTTGCAGAAGAATTTATTAGAAAAGTAGGGAAACTATGACAGTAATCATTAAAATCATTCAGCTTTTACTAGCATTATCAATTCTGGTAATAGTACACGAATTTGGCCATTTTCTATTTGCCCGGATTTTTAAAACGAGGGTCGAAAAGTTTTATCTGTTTTTTGATTGGCCTGTTGCTCTTTTCAAACGTAAATGGGGAGAGACTGAATATGGTGTCGGGATGTTGCCACTGGGAGGATATGTGAAGATATCAGGTATGATTGATGAGTCAATGGACAGGGAGCAGATGAAGCAGCCTCCTCAGCCATATGAGTTTCGTTCAAAACCCTCATGGCAGAGGCTTCTGATAATGCTGGGCGGCGTTGTCTTCAACTTCATCTTCGCACTTTTGATTTATGTTGCTGTACTGAGTTTCTGGGGTGAGACATACCTGCCTGCCAAAAACGTGAAGTACGGTATCCTTGCTGATTCCACAGGGTATGAAATGGGATTTCGGAACGGAGATATGATTCTGTCAGTTGATGGTGTGGCTGTTGATAATTTTTATGCAATAATCCCTGATGTCATTCTTAATGAGAGGAAGGTAATTACTGTTGATCGAAGCGGAGAGATAATTAATATCCCGGTAGCTCGTGAATTCATACCCCGGTTGCTGAAAAATCCGGATATTATTGATGCACGTATACCTTTCGGGCCATTTCTTGTGAGCAGCTTCCCCAAAGAGTCACCTGCACGTGATGCAGGTATACTTGTCGGGGACGAGATAGTGGCACTTGACAGCATCCCTTTTAGCTGGTATGATGAGTTTCAGGGTTATCTTGCTGCTCATAAAGGCAAACCACTATCAGTCACATTGTTGCGTGACGGCAAGAGCATTAATGTGACCGTTCAGCCTACTGAAGCGGGCATATTGGGGGTCATGCGCGATATGGCAAATATTTTTGAATTCAACACAAAACATTATAGCCTGTTGCAGGCGATACCTGCCGGCATTGCCAAAGGATTCAAGACAACGAGTGATTATCTTAAACAATTCAAACTCATTTTTTCTAAGGAGACAAAGGGTTATGAATCACTCGGCGGCTTTATTGCCATAGGCAGCATCTTTCCGGGTAAATGGAACTGGCAGGCATTCTGGAACCTGACCGCATTCCTGTCTCTGATACTTGCCGTAATGAACATCCTTCCCATCCCGGCACTGGACGGAGGACATGTTATGTTTCTGATTTATGAGGTCGTTACTGGTCGTAAACCAAGCGATAAATTCCTTGAAAACGCACAGATTGTTGGTATGATAATTTTATTGGCGTTGCTGGTTTTCGCCAATGGAAACGATATTGTAAAACTTATCAGGAAATTATTACTTAAATCATAAAGAGTACCTTTTAATAAAGATTTAGTAACTTTGTATTAAATATAACACTTAAAGTAATGGGTAAATTAGGAGCTTTCGAAATAATTCTGATCATCGCTGTAGTACTATTACTCTTTGGCGGACGTAAAATACCCGAGCTGATGAAAGGCATAGGACAGGGGATGAAGGAGTTCAGGAAGGCAAAAGACGGTGAGAAATCCACCTCAGAAGATAAAGAGATCGAAAAAGATAAATAACAGGTGACCCTGAATATGTCAAGCCTGCATGTGAATGCGGGCTTTTTATTTCAATGCAACAACACTATTTTAAGTTACCGGCTGGTACCTCTGATCTCTTCGTGCCGGAATAAAACCAGCGTCCATGATTATCTGAGTCATTTCTGAAGGCCCGAAACGAAAAGCTTTTCCGGCAGCACTCACGACATTCTCCTCAATCATTATTGATCCGAGGTCATTAGCGCCACCATGAAGTGTGACCATAGCTGTCTCTTTTCCGACTGTGAGGATGGACGACTGAATATTTGGTATATTATCAAGCACAAGCCTGCTTATGGCAATCATCCTGATATAGTCAACTGCCGTCACATTGCTTTTAATGCCGTACCTGTCAGCGAGAATTGTTCCACGGTCCATAAAAGGCCATGGGATAAATGTAATGAAGCCGTAATGCCCTTCAGGCTTCTCATCCTGTAAATCTCTTAAACGTATCAGATGTTCTATACGTTCTGCGCTGGTCTCTGCATGTCCAAACATCATGGTGGCCGATGTCGGGAGGTTAATAATATGTGCCTGGCGCATGACTTCGAGCCACTCTTCGGCAGTGGCTTTGGCTGGTGAAACCTTATTCCTGACTCTTTGAACAAGTATTTCGGCTCCTGCACCTGGCAATGAATCCAGCCCTGCCTGGTTAAGCATCAAAAGCACCTCGCGATAACTCATCTTTTCTTTTTTTGCGAGGTAAGCCACTTCAGGAGGACCCAGAGCATGAAGTTTTATCCCGGGCCATCTTTGTTTCAGTTTTCTGAATAATGTTGTATAAAAAT
This sequence comes from uncultured Rikenella sp., assembly GCA_964524635.1. Classification (GTDB taxonomy): domain Bacteria; phylum Bacteroidota; class Bacteroidia; order Bacteroidales; family VadinHA17; genus SR-FBR-E99. Next base: position 13,446 of record CAZGDJ010000031.1, read on the forward strand.
TTAGATCAAGAGCAGGATTCATCCCTCCCTGGAGAAGAAGCTGATCGCCACCTATTGATATCAACTCGGCTATCTTAGAGTCGTATTCATCATCGGTAGTGATATAGGCATCTTCGCTTTTATCAGTGCGGCAGAAATTGCAAAACCGGCATTGTGAAAAACAGATATTAGTGATATTTACATTACGGTCAATTATCCACCCCACATCCTTACCGCTATGAAGCTTTTGACGGATAAAATCAGCAAAATACATTAAGGATGAGAGTGGTGCTTCCTCATAGAGTAATAAGGCTTCCCGGGCGGTGATTCTCCCACCTTCTGTTACCTTTATAAATATATCGTCGCTAAGTGCCATTAAATGATATTGCGCGATAGAAATTGCAATGCCTCAAAGGTAATGCTTTATAACAAAATGAATCAATTATTTGATTAACTTTACCAGCCTGATTACAGATTACAATATCTGTTATATATCTGAATACAATGGAACGAAAAGCTATACTCACCGGAATTACCCATGGAGACATTAACGGAATTGGTTACGAGGTCATAATGAAAGCTCTCATTGACCCTGCAATATATGATATATGTACTCCGGTTGTCTACGGGTCACCTAAGGTGGCTGCTTATCACAGGAAAGTATTGAACCTTACAAATTTTAGTTTTAACAACATCAGGAGTGCCGAAGAAGCCTTTTCAAGAAAGTCAAACATGATTAATTGTCTGGGTGACGAGGTTCGTGTTGAATTGGGCAAGTCAACACGGGAAGGCGGGGAAGCCTCACTGGCGGCACTGGAACATGCTGTGGATGACCTGATTAAAGGGAATATTGATATTCTTGTGACTGGCCCTATCGATAAGCATAATATGCAGTCTGACAACTTCAGGTTTAAAGGTCATACCGACTATCTCAAATCGAAGCTGAATGCCACTGATGCACTTATGTTCATGGTCAGTGAAAGTATGAAAATTGGATTTGTGACAGAGCACCTGCCACTGAAAGATGTTCCATCGGCAATCACTCCTCAGCTTATACTGCGTAAACTGAAGATAATGAATCAGTCATTGTTACAGGATTTTGGCATTCGCCGTCCCCGTATTGCTGTCCTTAGCCTTAATCCTCATGCTGGTGATGATGGTCTGATAGGTTCAGAAGAAAAGGAAATAATTCTTCCTTCAATTGCTAAGGCAAATGAGGAAGGTATTTTTGCATTCGGACCGTTTCCCTCAGATGGCTTTTTCGGTGTCGGAATGTTCAGTAAGTTTGATGCAGTACTGGCCATGTATCATGACCAGGGCTTACCTCCCTTCAAAGCAATCGCTTTTGAAACAGGAGTCAACTATACTGCCGGACTGCCAGTTGTCAGAACATCACCTGTACATGGCACTGCATTTGATATTGCAGGCAAAAATGAGGCCTCAGAAAGCTCATTGCGTCACGCTATTTATGTTGCATGTGACATTTATCGTAACAGAAAGATGTATGCTGAAATATCGCATAACACTCTTCAGCCACACACTATTGAAATTCATGCTGATCATATTGATGAGCTTCCTCCCGAATTGGAAAATAATGACCATGCATTATGATTGATTATATTATTGGTTCAATATCCGAATTAAATCCTGCTTATGTAGTTGTTGAAAACAATGGCATAGGTTACAGTATCAATATTTCATTAAGCACCTTTTCTGCTCTTGAAAAAGCTAATAATTGCAGGATATTTATTCACGAGGCAATTCGTGAAGATGCACACCTGCTCTTTGGTTTTGCCGGGAAAGAAGAAAGAGAGTTATTCAGGCAGTTGATAACAGTCTCAGGAGTAGGAGCAAACACAGCCCGAATGATGCTTTCATCTCTCAGTCCTTCCGACCTAAGTCAGGCAATAACTGATGCTAATGTCAACACACTGAAGTCAATAAAAGGCATTGGGATGAAGACTGCACAGAGAATCATTGTTGACCTGAAAGATAAAATAGGAAAACACCTTTCCCCGGGCGAAATAATTGCATTTTCCGACAATACGGCACGTGAAGAAGCGTTATCTGCATTAGTAATGCTTGGTTTTGCCAGGAACAACGCCTCAAAAGTTTTGGATAACCTCTTAAGGGAAAATAAGAACCTCCCTGTTGAGGAGCTTGT
>CAZGDJ010000032.1:0-15255 GCA_964524635.1 uncultured Rikenella sp.
TCAAAGGTTTTCCGATAGGATCCTTAAAAGGACCGTAAGGGCTATCGGCCACTAAGACACCAATGCCAACTCCACCGGGCATGGGGCAATAAAGATAGAATTTCCCGTTGCGCTCAACGCATTGCACTGCCCAGGCACCATTGTCATATGGAACCCAGTCAAAATTATTTAATGATGCCACTGCACCGTGCCCGGTCCAGTTTATCATATCGGTTGAGGTATACAATAACCAATCGTACATTTTAAAGCCCATGGCGTCATCTTCATCGTGACTTGTATAGAGGAATACCGTATCGTTATACACCATTGGAGCGGGATCCGCAGTGTATTCTGTCTGAATGATGGGACGTTGCTGGACTATGTTTTGTGCACCAGCAAAATAATCCATTGTCAGCGCCATCAGAAGAATAATTGTTACATAAATCTTTTTGCCCATCATATCGTTTTTAATTCGTTTATGCAATGAATTTGTGCTCATAAAATTATTGAACCTTAATATTCTTATCCGGATTCCGGGTCTACAGCTTGTGCCGCCATTTCAAATTTTTCGTTTTGGCCGCGAAGTTTTCGCGGCACAGAAGCCAACTGTATTTACCGCCCTGTTGGCAACAGTATTTTATTCAGATAATCCAAGGATTGTGGCTATATCTTGTCTTCCGACAATTGCCATTATCTCAACTACATCTTTATTTATTCTGTAGTAAATACTGTCAGATCCACAAACGCAGCGCCTATAGCCCTTTTTTATGTAATCTGCAGATTCAAAGGAAAAGGGTCTTTGGGCAATTATATCAAAATATTCGAAAAAAGTATCAAAGTATTTATCAGCCTGAGACATACCGAATTTCTCAATTCCGTAATGATGGATTCTTATCAAATCTTCTTTGGCATCATTACTTAGTCTATATTTAGCCATTAAATGAGGACTTTGATTGATTCAGAATCTGTTCTTTGCTACTCTCAGTAAATCCGCTTCTTTCCGATTTATCAATCTTCGCTCTAATCCAGTCAATTTGTGCCTGCTGTTTTCTGGCTTGTCTGATCAGATCATTGATGAGCTCACTTTTGCTTGAATATTCCTGGTTCTCCAATTGTGCTTTTAACCACTCATCATTTGGTTTGGTAAATGAAATGCTTTGTCTTGCCATAGTATTATGTTTTGATGCAAAATTACATCAAATATGAACCATTTGCAAATTCTTAATATTATTGCCAACTTAAATATATCTCTTATAAAGGAGTACAAAACCATCCTTAATGGGAGCTGTTGAAGCTTGTGATATTTGAATTAGTTAGGCTTCATTTGCTCCGATATCATCACATGTTCCCTGACGTTAATTAAAGCACAGCCCCGTCAGTCACAAAAGCAACCTGCCAACCTCCTCACTCCACAACCGAATTAATGCTTAAGACTGACTTTCACCATCAAAACCAATACAAGTTAATAATTCCAATGGGAGTTGATATTCTGAATTAGCATTTACCCGGGAAAATATTTACAAGGGAACGGGGGGCGGGGGTGAGGAGGGAGGGATGAGGAGTGAGAAAAGACAAAAAGCGAATGACAAAAGACAGAAGACAGAAGACAGAAGACAGAAGACAAAAGACAGAAGTGTGAGGTTGAGGTAGAGGTTATCTTAAAGATCTCATTCATCCTTCTCGCCTGAAGATTCATATAATTCAGAAGAGCTGTCCTGGGGACCATCCATATAAATGACCTGCCTGTCCTGGATTTCGGTATAAGTGGTATCGCGTGGCATTTCGCTGTCCTCATCATACTCCTCATCTGTCATGTTGAACAGGGAATAGGAGTATGTCCTGGTCCGATAATCATAAGAAATAGCTTCAGCCTGACAACAGGTGCGATGTGACGAGGAGTAGTAAACCAAAACCCATTTCCCATCTTCAAATGCATACTCATTAGCAGCTTCACCACGCATATATTCATAATATACCATAATGTTGCCATCCTCTATGCTGACGGAAAAGTTGGTTTCATCAAAGGCATCGAACACCAGGTCATTGTCAGAATCATAAAATGGATCCAGGGCTCCGAAAGATTGTTTTATGAGCCTGATCATTCCATTCCGTTGCTCATAAATGGCCAGACATCTCAGGTTTTCTCCCTCGTCGGATGTCAGCGGGGTATTATAGCCTACCGCATAACAGGTGCTGTCAAATCCTGTAATGATACCCGAACCTTCACTTACAGTATACCACATTACGGGCAGGAATTCATCCAGACTGTGCCCCTCAGTCAGGGTGATGCTGTCACCATAGGTTCCTTCCTCATACATTATTTTCCTGGTCTTCAGTGAATTCTGATCATCCCGGTAATTCTTCCAGGCTATGGGTGGCAACGAATCCATCTGTGACGACAGAAACTCCACAACAGATGCATTCACGGCCAACTTTTCTGTGACTTCATGCTCCCGGGGGCCGTAGTATGAGAACCTTCTGCGAATATTAAAATTATTGCTTTTCTTTTCAATCCAGTTGCCCTGTTGGTCATACAGCGTCTGGCATTGCATTTTATTGTATACCAGCCTGTTGTTTTCAATCCTGTACAAGTCTGTGTAAGTTGAATTATAACTGGTATCGGAAAAGACTGTCCTGTTGGTACTAACGCTCAGTAAAGAGTCGCCTGCCCTGCTAATAAGCATATCCCGTGCTTCAAAGGGAAGTACCTTCCTGTATTCCAGATCAGATTCAAACCTCACCATCTTAAGCTGCACCAGGGTGTCTGACAGGGCATTTGCTTCTATTAAAGTCAGGAATCGCAATTCCTTTCGCGTTATGTTATATTCTATTGTTTTTGCGGCATGTTGGTATCTGTCGAATTGCCGAAGGGTATAAAGCGTATCATACTTATTACTGTTAATCATAATATCAAGGTAACGGTTTCCCCTGTCATCATAATAATACCAGGTATGAGATGGTCCCGATTCATGCGGTGATATTCTTAAAACAGGTTTCCCTTCTCTGTTGAGCAGGATAGAATCCTGGAGCGTTCCATCCTGAGCGGCAGAGCTGACACGGTAAACAGATATGGAGCTGATGCGGGCACCTGGTTTATTATTTTGTTCCGACAGGATATCGAGGTTATAGCCATAATCATAGTACATGTCCCATAAGTCGCTCAATGCAACAAGGGAAAAAACAGAATCGGGCGCAGCATTTTCAGTATGAAAAGAATGGTTTCCAGTGCTGCCAGCCTTAAAGCCAGCCAGAATGCCAATGGCAAGCAGTGACAGGAAGATTATGACACTGACGCTTTTATGGATTTTCATTATATGCTGATTATCTTAAAATGTGATGATTGCCAAATCAAATAATGACTACAGAAGACTAAAAATAGCATAATTTCAATTACAGAATATGAGGTTATAGCGTTTTAGCGAATCTTATTCCTCAATTGTGGAGTTAGTCACTACGCATTGAGTGTTGCTGTGCATGGATATTCCGGGATAAACGGGGTACCATGACCCGCCCGGATTATTTCGAAGAATGCAGCTGTCAATACGTATGTCGCCTGAATAGTCATTGGTGACAAAAAATATAGCTCCTCCATAAGCATTTACCGTATTGTTTTCAATTTTACTTCCAAAGAGCTTCAGGGTCATTGTGTTACCATCATTATAAATTGCGCCTCCGCTGCCGCCCCCCGGGGTGTCCTTTTCTTTGGGATTACCTCCGTTGCCTGTTGCACGGTTATAAGAGAAGACTGAGTTATATATTGTCCATGAGACTCCTATACTGCTTATTGCCCCACCGTTAGCACCGAAGTTGCCATATCCCTGCTGACCACCGAAAGTGCAGTTTGTAATGTACACAGGTTCACCCTCATACTGGCTGAAAACGCGTATCGCGCCTCCTCCTACATCAGGTCCGAGACCGTCACATGCATTATTGAAAAAACGGCAATTTACAGCTTTGAACCTGCCTCCTCTTACCCATATAGCGCCGCCGCCGTCATATTCAAATTCAGCGGTGGAGTTGCCATCGGCAAAAGTGATGTTCTGTACTGTGAGACGCGGGTGATCCTGGTTCTGGCAATGCGAGGTCGTCCAGTGCCGGCTCTGGTCACATGTGTTCATATAAAGTATCCGGCTTTTGCCGCCACCGCTGAGTGTTATAAGTCCGCCACCGTCGATGACAATATCCGGGTCAGCATCATTATATACCTTTGCCGGTCTGGTCAGTGTTATCTTAACCGGATCGGGTCCGCAGTTAAAAACTATAGTGCCGCCCTGTTCCACAGCAGCAATAAAAGCCTCAGCGGTACAGCTTTCAGGTGTTCCGTTGCCAATTACATGATCGGGAGATGAAACATCTTCAGGTCCTGCCCCGGATGGTACCGGATAGTTGCTTTCACCGTTACCTGCCGGCGGACCCTCCTCAGGGTGAGCAAGCGGAGTGTGAAATTTAGGATGCCTTGTCAGGTCTTCCTTGGCGCAGTGAGTAAGCAGCACAATAAAAGTAACTGCAGCTGCTAAAGCTACACAACAAAGGCCTTTTTTATGCAGGGCTGCTACAACACTATGTTTTCCATTTTTCATGATATTCTCCAAGGTACAGATAAAGTAACGATAAAAACCATCAAATTATTATTTGCTTTCAATCACCTCCTTTCCTAACTTTGATACAAGCACTACTAAAACTAAAACTTCACAAAATGAGAATTCTTATTACCGGATTGATTGCACTAATTATCTGGTCTTTCTTCTCAATGTGGCTATATGTTGATGTTTTAAAACCGGCCACAAAGAAACAGGCTGTTATTCAGCCGGTTGTTGAAAGCCAGACTGCAGAGGCTGATTCATTGATGAAACTTTATGCATCTATGCCTAAGGATCTAATGATCTATTTTGAGTTTGACAAGAGCAAATTCGAGCCAGATCAGCAAACAGACAGCAATATTGCTGAATTCATGAAATGGATGAACGAACATCCCGGCTACATGTTACGCGTCACAGGACACGCTGATTTCATAGGAACGCCGGAGTATAACCAGCAGCTTGGAATGGAGAGAGCTCAGGTTGTTACAAAATACCTGGAGACGAAAGGTATTCCTGCTGAAAGGATTTTCACCGAATCAAAAGGCAGCCAACAACCTGTTGCAAAAACATGGGAACGGACAAAGAACAGAAGAACAGAAATAGCAATTAATAAATAGGGTCATGAACGAACAATATATACTTTTAGCACAATCAGCAACTACAGCAGTTATTGAAATTATCCTTTTATTACTGGGTGCAGCCGTTATTGGCTTCCTGACTGCCTGGTATTATCAGAAAAATCATTATACACCTATAGTTAAGAAGCTTGAGGAAGAAAAAGCTGACTTAATTAATCAGGTTGATAGCCTGAAGACTGAAATCGGCAAGCTGAATGAAAAGATTAACGGACTGAAAAATGATATCAGCAAACTGAATGATAAAATAGCAGCACTTGAAAAGAGTGTCTCAGAAAAGGAAAAGCAATTAGCTGATCTTAAAAAACATAAGGAATAAACCTTTTGCTTCTTTTCATATAATCACTGTACCTGTCTCCGAATGTCTTAATACATTCCTTCTCATCATTAACCGCAGTCAGATAAAGAAACAATGATGAGAGTAATGAGATAATGAACAGAAAGAGGGTTATGTTTTTAAGGAAAATACCCCACGTCAGGAAAAACAATGACGAGTAAAGAGGGTGTCTGATATACTTATATAGCCCTGTATCAACCAGCTCGGAGGTCTTTTCAAAGCTGTACAAAGCCTTGTCCTCCCTTACATCTGTTTGTGGTTTGCCTCTTTTCTTCAGGAGGACTACTCCTGCTGTCACAAGGTAGACAGATATAATAAGAAGTATCCAGGAAACTATCTGTCTGGTAGACAACGGATTATGGAACCAGTATTTATAATTAAAGGCAAACAGCAGGATGATGCACTCCCAGCTGAAAAACCTGTAAAAACCATGGTTCTTAATATTGAACAGTGTCCGCCAGGATATAAGTATTACAGGGATACTGAGAAGAACAAAAATCAATAACCTTTCCATAGATATTAAACTATTGTCTCTAAAGCATTTTCATCAAAGATAATAGTTTAAGGTCATTAAATATAAAAAAGCAAACAACACGATAAAATATGAACTGGCTCAATTAAAGGATCTTTATATTGCTTGTTGTGCGTTCGTTCATTAATCAATTCTTACTTTCTCTATCAAATTATCTTTTTAATAAAGATTCTATCAGCATATCTATACATATTTTTTAAAAAAATCGATTTGATCATGGACGCTTTTTATGAAATTTTCTCCAAAATATACATCAAAATGGCCAATATTATATTTCTTCACCTCCACTACACTTTTTAATCTGTTGACCGTATTTACAGCGCCTTGTGGATTTGCCACGTTGTCATTTTCACATATTTGAATAAGTACCGGACATGTGACCAAGTGAGCAAAGTCAATCGGGTTTTTGTGGGGTGTAAGCATTATCCGGGCACAGAGTTTATTCTCTGCATCATCTGATGCAATTCTTGAGTACCCTTCATAAGCCCCAGGTGCTTTGATTATTGCGGGGGAATCGCCAGTGCCGACAATTGGCAAGTGGTGAGCTCCCAAACTAAATCTTTGCCTCCCCTTGTCGCGCTGCCCGTGAAAAACAAGGGATAAATAAGGCAAGATCCCATCACGTTTGATTGCCAATTGTGAATCGGCTTTATGATCAAGGGTAGCACACTGACATGAAATACAGGCAATTTTAGGGTCGGATGCTGCTAAAATTAATCCATAACCGCCACCACCCGATGTGCCCCATATGATAATCTTGCCAGGGTCAATCTGATTATGGTTTCGGGCAAAGTTTATTGCTGCTTTGCAATCTTCGAGTTGTTTGCTCATTGAATACAGCTGACGGGGAGATCCATCGCTCTTGCCAAAATGTCGATAGTCGTAGGTTATAACAGCAAAACCTGACTTGTTAAACTCAGATGCGTACCTTTCAAGAAACATATTTTTTGTCCCACCCAGTCCGGTATTCATAATAATACAAGGCAGAGGCTTTTCACTATGATCGGGCAAATATAGAAACGCATCAATTCTCTCATTTTTAACATTAAAAGAGACATTTTCCTTATTGTCAAAGACTATTTGAAGTTTTTCTTCTTCATCTCTAAGTTTGGAATCGAAAGGAGGTATCTTCTCTTTTAAAACAGGAGAAAATACCACAATAACAGATTCAATAATAAATACCAGCACTATGATAAGAATGCTTCCTCCTATAATTAGTATAAAATTCATTTTTCCCCTCCTTTTTAGTTAAGAGATACCTTAATTTTTAATGAGTTGATAAATGCTTTCATATCCGTTCTGCGTTTCAGCTATACTTTGTTCCAGATTCACTCTGTTTGAAAGAACACCAATTCCATGTCTTACATAAATAAACAATTTGGCAGTTTGAGTAATATCAATGGTATCTTTTACTTCCCCCTTCTTTATGCTGTTACTGATTGCCTGTGACCAGACAGATACAGCTTTTTCATGTATTTCTTCTGACAGTTCATGATAATCAGGTTTTAAACGAAGAGCTTCAGCTGAAAGAGTAAAGAAATCAACTAATCCGACTTGTTTGGTTTTAAGCCATTTAACTTCATCGTACAATTTTTTCTTAAGATGATTTATAAGTTCTTTAATTGTCATTTCAGAAGTATCTTCCTTTTGTATATCATTTCCCATGGACGTAAATAGCTCATCAATTATCGCAAAAAAAAGTTCCTCCTTATTGGCGAAATGATGATACAAAGTGGCCCTGCCTATATCAAGTTGATTTTGAATATCGGTGATGCTTGTTCCATAATATCCTTTTTCAAGGAATATCAGAAATGCTTTCTGAAGAATTGTTTGTCTGTTTTCTTTCATGATAAAACCGAACGTTCGTTCGACAAATATAATGTATTTTTATTCTAACGAATTATTTTCCGATTTTTTTAAGTATGATATGTCTTTTTGTATAACAAGTAACAGGATTTATATCATCTTTTTCATCCTAAAAGGTTTCTATTTTTGCTTCACCGACATTTTTGTGTTTGCCGGCATAAATGAAATTATTTGTGTTAATGAATAAGAAGAAAGAAACCGTGAGGAGGGAGACTATGAAGATTATTCATCAAAAAAGGAGAAGAAGTGCCAGATTCGCGACAGCTTTATCAATGGCTGTTGGTTTACTTCTATTGTGTAATACTGCATTGGCCCAGGAGGATAATGATGGTGACGGCGTTTTTACACCTGTCGACTTTGACGATAATGATCCCTTAAAGTATCCGGGAGCTTCTTGTCAGTCATATGATCTTTGCATTATAGGATCGGTGTATGATGACACAGGCAATTGCGTTGGCGGATATATCAAGGATTGCTCTGATTCAGATCCAAATACAACAGATCAATGTGTACCGGCAACAGGTGAGTGCATTAATGTCCTGATGGATTCTGATGGCGACGGAGTCGGAGATTTTTCTGACAACTGTCCTTCAAAAGCAAATCCGGATCAGGCAGATAGTGACGGCGATCTCCTGGGAGATGTCTGTGACAATTGCCCGACTATCAGTAATATAAGCCAGTTAGATGCCGATGGGGATTTAGTTGGCGATGCTTGTGACAACTGCGTTTCGGTTTCCAATGCAGATCAGGCAGATAATGACGGAGACGGTATCGGGAATGTATGTGATAACTGCATCGGAGTGGCAAATCCTGATCAGGCAAATTCCGATAGTGATGCTCTTGGAGATGCGTGTGATAACTGCATATCAGTAGCAAACAATGATCAGGCAAATGCTGACAGTGATGCCCTGGGTAATGCATGCGATAACTGTATATCAATAGCAAACAATGACCAGGCAAATGCCGATACTGACGCTCTGGGTGATGCTTGTGACAATTGCGTAACAGCTTCAAATGCTGATCAGGCAGACAATGACGGAGACGGTGTTGGGAATGTATGTGATAACTGCCCGGGAGTGGCAAACATGAACCAGTCAAATTCCGATACTGACGCTCTTGGAGATGCATGTGACAACTGCGTAACTATAGCTAATAATGATCAGGCAGATTCTGACAGTGACGGGATCGGAAATGTCTGCGAACCTACTGGATTTGAGGAATATCAGACCGAAGACTTTAAAATATATCCTAATCCTACGGACGGATTTCTTTACATTCAGGGTGACGTGGAGATGATAAAGAGGATTGAAGTGATTGATAATAATGGAAGGAAACTAAATCCTCATCTTAACATTAACAATGGGATTATTGAGATCAATTCTGCAGGTTTCAATGAGGGTATTTACTATGTCAGTCTTATCAGTTTTGACAGATCAAGACGGACCTTTAAATGGATCAAAGTTAAATAGGCCTTAATAAGATTCTTAAGTCAGGATTAGAGGATCAGGCCAGTGTTTGATGAAAACAATCTAAGAGTTTTCATTTCTATTCATTTTTCTCTTATCCCTGCTTTCAAGCCATTTAATAAATAAGAAGTTAGCGAGGCCTATTATCAGCATTATTACTCCAAAGAGAGGGTAAGCCCTGCGCCAGTTATCAGCGCCGGTCATCATGGACCATTCGCTCATCCCGAAAATACCTGCAAGGAGTGTGAGAGGCATGAAGACGGTGGTAATCAGTGTAAGTCTCCTGACAGAGGCATTTGTCTGGTTTGAGTCACGGGCCATCTTGTTGTTGAGCATTGAAGCATAGAGTTCCATAAGGCTGTTTACATTATCACGGTAGCTTTCAGTCATCTCAAGATAATTTGAGAGGTGGTCAAATATATCACGAAAGTGTGCCGTTGCCTTTTTTGTAACCCAGATGTTTTCATTCCGGCTAATCCTTGCAAGCATCTCTCTTTCATGAAACAGAAATTTTCGCAAAGAGAGCAGGTTACGCCTCAGATATAAGAGTTTTGAAGGCTCAAATGTTGCCGGTGAGTCAAGTATTTGTTCTTCAGCAAGGTCAATATCTGTTTCCAGTCCGTCAACAGCATTACCCATCTGGTCAACAATATGATCAAGTATTTTATGGAGCATCCATGAAGGACCCTGTGCGATGCCAGCAATCTTTCTTTCGATAACTCCCTCAATACCAATGAGAGGCATAAGACTTTTTTCTGAATAACCGCTTACGGTCACTACAAAATTCTTCCCGACAAAAATGTTAACTTCATCAGAGATTATCTCAGTGTCTTTATAATAGAGCGCATTAAAGACAATAAAAGTATAGGTTGGGAAATCATCCATCTTGGGCACCTGGGTTTCATCAGTGCAATCCTCTATTGAAAGAGGATGGAGCCCAAGCGGCTCAATCAGCTCAGCGAGGTTTTCTCGGTTCGCATTAACGTAATTGAACCATACATAACCATCTTCATTCAGAAGGGCTGAGGCATCTTTTATACCTGAAACCTTACGGATAGTTCCTACCGGAGAAACATGATAAAACTCTTTCACATTCATATGATCCTGAATTTCAGTGAAGAAGTAAAAATACTAAGAAAAGGAATACCCTGGCTTGAAGATCTTTCTATAATTGGATATGGGAAGGTTCAGGGGTCAAAATCCTGTTCATTGCTGATTCGAGGTTTTGTGTTGATAAATAATAACCCTCTTTCCATAATGAAGTCACAAACTCACTGTGACTTCTATTTTTGCGGTAATCTGGTTCACGCAGGGGATGACGAAGATACTTCTCAAATAGCTGAGGATCTTCGGCTATATTCAGCACAGCATGATACACCATCCTGTTCTCTCGCCGGTGCATTGATGACCCCAGGATTTTGCGGTCACCGATGGTTATGTCAGAAATACCCTTGGTGTCCAGGTTTTGTATTCCCAGGTCAGTAAGAGCTTCAATTATGATACTGTTCATCTCTGAGAAAAACTCTTTTGAAGATGTCAGAGTGGTAAAATCGCGTGCTGCCGTTATAACGGCCATTGAGGGCGACAGAACAACCGCTTCACCTCCCGTAGGTCTTTTTGTCACAGCAATATTATCTGATAACACATTTTCGATAATAAGTGATTTCTCAGGAGTATTGCTCTGTCCAAGTACTATGCAGTATTTGTCAGGCTGCCATATCAGCATCGCGTCACCTGATCCGGAAAATAGACCGGCATCCGGAAGGTTATATGGTTTTACCTCTATCATTTTTTCAGCCCTTATGTACAGGTTTACCCACGGCGTCAGACCCTGCTTCAAGAAATACCTCTGAGATAGTGGGGTGGGCATGCATAGTGCGTGCAACATCGTACACGGTGCTTTCAACAGCCATGTATGCAGATGCCTCGCTGATAAGATCCGTCGCATTATGCGAGATGATCTGAACGCCAAGGACCTCTCCATATTTTGGTTCGGAGATGATCCGTAGTATTCCCTCCGACTGTCCCTCTGTCAGAGCCTTTCCGTTAGCTGATAACGGGAACTCATTGACTTTGTATTCTGAACCTTCTGCAACAAGTTGTTGCTCTGTCTTCCCTATCTGGGCAAGCTCCGGGTCGGTATAGATTGTCAGCGGAACACGGTCCGTCTCCATTGTCTCAGTGATACCCAGGATATGATTCACTGCTGCCAGTGCCTGTGCCGATGCTGCGTGTGCATAGATACTGCGACCGCTTACATCACCAACAGCATAGACACCTTTGATGCTTGTCATGAAATTATCATCCGTGACATAGAAGCTGTCCGAAGCTTCCGGCTTCAGGGCTCCTGCCGGTTTAATCCCTTTACGCGGCATACAATTGACAATTCCCTCATAATCATCAGTATTTATCGAATCATAGCCGGCTGTGCCCTCAATGATACGTATCTTCATTGTTTCAAATCTACGTGTTATGTAGTTATTCAGATAGTCATCAAGTGCCGGGAAGAATTTCTCTGCTGTCCTGACAAGAGTAACATCCCTGCCAATCAATGCCAGCAACTGTGATACTTCAACAGCAACAGGTCCTTCACCAACCACGAGGAGTTTCTGTGGTATCTCTTTCATTGAAAAGAAACTCTCAAGGTTTATTATTTTGTTCTCGCTGACCCTGAAAGGCATCTGTTTTGGATACGAACCTGTAGCAATAATAATATTCTTTGTTTTCAGATTACGGTTTTCAACAACAACTGTATCATTGCCTTCAATAGAGGCGGTCCCGTTAATTACCTCCACATTGTTCTTTTTCAGGAGATATTCTACTCCTTTGGTGAGTTTTCTGACAATACGTTCCGAGCGTTTAACGCCCTTTTCCCAGTTGAATGAAAGAGCTTTCATATCAATGCCGTCAACGCCGAAGTCTGAAGCCTGAGATAATCTAAAGAAGTATTTTGCGCTCTCAAGCATGGCCTTTGAGGGTATGCAGCCCCAGTTAAGGCACATACCCCCTACATTTTTTTTCTCTATCACTACAGTTTTCAGTCCTGCCTGTCCTGCTCTTATTGCTGCAACGTATCCTGCCGGTCCGGCGCCTATTATGATCAGATCGTATTCCATTTCTTTTAATTTTTTTTCATTGTCCTCATTATAAAAACCCCCTTTTAATTCCCCCCAAGGGGGGAAGGGAGGGATGGGTGTTTTTTCTTCGCTCTTCCTCTTTTGTCCTTTTCCTTTCATTCCAACCGTTTGCGCCCCTCTCCACCCGGCCTCCTCCCCCCTAAAGAGGGGGAGGAGGAGCAGGACTCGTCAGGTTTTTACTCCCTTCCCCCGTCTGGGGGAAAGCCTGCCCCGCTTTAGCGGGGGGTAGGGTTAGGGGTTCATCATCAATGACAGAGGCTCCGCTATCCCGGCCGCCACATCAAGCAAAAACTCTGTTGCCCCGGCGCCGTCAATCATCCTGTGGTCAACAGAGAGGGAGAGGGGCATGACGTTGCCAACTTTTATCTCACCCTTCTCCACCACCGGTTTCTGATAAATCCGGCCTATGCCAAGTATTCCTGCCTGCGGATAGTTTATCACAGGCACCCCGAACCATCCACCTATAGCTCCGTAATTGGTAATGGTAAAAGTGCCATCCTTCATGTCGTCGAGGGTCAGTTTGCGGTCGCGTGCCTTAGCTGCTATTTCTGACAGCGCAAAGCTCAGCTCCCTTATTGAAAGCCTGTCTGCATTACGGATCACAGGCACCACAAGCCCGTCAGGGGTGCTCACTGCAATACCGATATTGTAATAGTTTTTAAAAATGATGTTTCCTTTTTCAAAATCCATCTCGGCATTCATCTCCCGGTGGCGTTTAAGGGATGCCACCACAGCTTTTATCACAAATGGAAGGTATGTAAGACTGATATTCTCCTTCTTATATTCCTCTTTATACCTCGACCTTGCTGCCACCAGAGCAGATACTTCAGGCTCTTCAAACAGGGTCATATGTGCAGTACTCTGCTTTGAACGAAGCATGTTCTTCGCAATTGATTTGCGTATCTGGCTCATTGGCATAACCTCAGTCAGTTCACCTGTCATTTGTGATACTGGGGTAACTACCGGAGAAGGTTCAACCGGGCCGGATGAATGAAAGCCCTGGATATCGCTTTTCATTACCCTGCCTGCCGGACCGGTCCCAGTCACAAGGCTAATGTCAATATTCATATCGCGGGCCATGGCCCTTGCAACAGGTGTGGCAAGAATCTTGTTCTTTCTTACTTTTTCTGCTCCCGGCACTGCTACAGTGCCTTCATCACTTGCCTGAAGAAAGGCATCATTTGATGCAACCTCAAGAGTGCCTACAACACCGGCACCTTTCTCCTCAACCATCTCAACTTCAGGTTCTTTTAGTTCAGAACTTGAAGAAACAGCAATATCTATCTCAACCAGGGTCTCTCCAACATGTACCGTCTCGCCAACCTTGCCATACCTTGCAGCAACAACACCTTCTCTTGGAGCAGGAATGTCCGTCACAACCTTATCTGTTTCCATCTTTACAAGAGGCTGTCCGACTTTCACGGCAGTACCCTTATCAACATACCACTCAATTATGATACCCTCAGTCAGGCCTTCACCGATATCGGGAAATTTAAAAATGTATCTCATGTCTTCAGAATTTTATGGTACGTTCAATTTCATAAAAGATCTTCTCAGGTGTGATCATATAATGATGTTCGCCACGAGGGTAGGGGACAATCACATCAAAGGCCGCAACTCTTTTCGGTGGCGCCTCAAGATGAAGGAATGCCTCATCTGAAGCTAAGGCCATTATCTCAGATCCAACACCGAAACTTCTGGGCTCTTCACCAACAAAAATGATTCTGCCGGTTTTTTTAACTGATGATGCAATAGTTTCTTTGTCAAGAGGATATATTGTCCTCAGATCTATCAGCTCTACTGAATAACCGGCTTCCTTTGCCATTACAATTGCTTTCTGGACTTCACGTATCATGGCGCCATAAGCGACAACGGTCACGTCGGTCCCCTGTGAAAGGACTTTTGCCTTGCCGATAGGAACTGAGAATTTCTCTTCACTTACCTCCTGTTTTATGGCACGATAGATACGTTTGGGTTCAAGAAAGAGGACCGGATCATCACTTTCAATAGCTGAAATCAGCAACCCTTTAGCATCATGCGGAGTGGATGGTACAACAACTTTAAGTCCGGGAATATGAGCAAAGAGTGCCTCCATGCTTTCAGAGTGATGTTCAAGAGCATTTATCCCTCCGCCGTAAGGCAATCTTATGACTATAGGCACCTTATGTCTGCCGCGGGACCTGTTATGCATTCGTGCCACATGTGAGATTATCTGGTTAAAAGCCGGATATATAAAGCCGCAGAACTGCATCTCTATGACAGGTCTTAGTCCTGCCACTGCCATTCCCACGGCTGTGCCGGCAATACCGGATTCTGCCAGGGGAGAGTCAAAGACCCGTTCAACCCCATGTTTCTTTTGAAGGCCTTCGGTGACCCTGAAGACCCCGCCTTCAAAGCCGGCGTCTTCGCCATAGACCACAACGCTCTTATCTTCTGTGAGTTTAATATCGAGAGCGTCATTGATGGCATTGACAATATTCATTGCTTTCATTTGCGTGTGCTTTTCCATTGTAAGAATTTTTCATGTTCAATCTGCTGATCCCTAAGTTCCTGGGGTATTTCAGCGTAGGTATATTTAAAGACATCTTCAAGGGGATATTGAACCGATTGTTCTGTCTCAACAAACTGACGGTCAATTTCCTTTCTGAATTCTTCCGTTATCTTCTCTTCCTCTGCATCTGACCATAGCTTCTTCTTTTCAAGGAAGAGCCTCATACGACGGA
>CAZGDJ010000033.1:0-15232 GCA_964524635.1 uncultured Rikenella sp.
TTGATGACAGCAAAAGCTGGAGGGATCAACACCTTAGAAGTATTGTGTCGGCTTACGCGACAGCACCATATTTTGAGTTTTTTATCGACGTCGTGGAAGAAGTGATCGGCCGTTCTTATAAATATCTCATCGACCTTAACATGGCTGCCCTGGATTGCATGATTGACGCAATCGGCCTTAGTGTTAAAGTAAAACTTACTGAAGATTACCTTAAACAGGGAATTGCAGAACATGATTTCAGATACAATATTTCACCCAAGAAAACCCAGGTGCCTCTTGGGTACCTGGAAGAGCCATTTACCCAGGTATTCTCAGACAGGTTTGGTTTTATCCCCGGTCTAAGTATAATTGACACTCTTTTTAATAACGGACCAGGGACCAAAGCATTGCTGCTCCGGTCCCTGGAATAAAAAAACTTTACTGATCCAGCTAGAACCTCAGTCCTAATGTTGCTGTAAGGATTTTGTCTCTGTTATCTATAGATGCAGGAGAAAGGCCTACAGGAATATCAGGATACATCATATAAGATTCCTGGCTGAGCAACCCTGAGAATGCAAGGTCAAAATAAAAGCTCTTCTGCCTGTACCCCACGCCTGCGCTGAGCGAATTATAAACCAGGTCTTCGTTCAGCGAACCTTTCTGGAATGCTGATCCATAATGCCGGTAGCCTCCTCTCAGGTAAGCCGGGCCCAGCCGTACCTCAGCACCAAGTCTCAGGTTTGATGAGCTTTTTAATTCATTACGCAGATCCTGGTTCTCCGCTGTAAAATCATAACCATCACTACCCCTGCTCAGACTGGCACTTGCATAATCAATATACTCATAATCAGCACTTATGGTTGCCATTGTGCCAATCTGAACAGCAGCTCCGGCATTTATCCTGTAAGGTGTGGTTACCCTGTAATCGTAAGACATGAAATCTCTTTGAATATCAAAATTAAATCCTCCCTCGTCAGTATCGTTCATATCTTCATCATATGAAGCAGTTAGGCTACTGTAATAAACTTCAGAGATCCTGTAAATAGTAGGTGTCTGAAAACTTAAACCTAACCTCAAAATTTCTACAGGTAAAAAGATAAGTCCCAGTTTGAAGTTCCAGCCTGTGCCATCAGCTTCAAAATGGTCAGTATAGCTCAGATCCTTAAAATATGGAATTACTGAATTTTCATCCGCCTCAGTATGATAATAGTGCCCTGTATAATTGACACTTGATAGTCCTATAGAGGCCCCCAGAAATAATTTATCACCCCAATTGGCACTCATGGCAATATTATGCTCTCCACTTGTACCCAGGTTATCTACCTCTCTTATTGTCCTCTGGCCGTAAGCATATTCCTGCTCATCGTAGTATGAGAAAATAGATGAATAATCAGTAAAGCTCCCTGATACTGTATCTGTTAAGTATGTATAGTATCCCATATACCCCAGTGAGGATGATTCAGCCAGGTTCCATGTATTGGTTCCATCAGCCCGGGAAGCAAAATAATCAGCTATCGAACTGTCATCACTTATACCGTTAATGGTAAAGGATTTATTAAAGTTATTAGTCATGTTATAGGTATAAGCAAGACTGATCCCTGATAATCCTGATTTGCTTCCAAGGGATACAGGCACTACAAATCCTATCTGTCCGAGACCGAAATTTGAGGTTTGACTTTCAATGGTAGACTCCATGTAGTTTGTGGAGATATTCCTGAATGATAGTTGCGGGGTGATGGTGAATTCACTTGCTCTGAAGATTCCTGCCGAGGCCGGATTCACCATTATGGATGTTAGATCTCCTCCTAGAGCGGTGAAAGCACCTCCCATAGCACTAAAGCGTGCAGTGCCCTGGTAAAATTGCTGAGAATACCTGAGTGCATCATCAAGGTTCTGTGCGTTCAGCCATGCAGGCAAAAGAAGAACAACTGCGAGTATAAGACTTTTTCTTTTCATTTTTTCCGGGTTTTGAAGTATAAAATTCTTGTTGCTCCGCTTGTGCAGAACATGACTATTTACATTTCTGTGTTTTTATTATCGTCTTCCACCACTTCCGTGCGAAGAGGAAGATGAAGAGGAAGATGAAGAAGAAGAGGATGAGTGTGAGCCGGAGCTACTACTGCCTGATGAACGTGAGCTGCCTGAACTGCTGCTGCCTGATGAGTAAGAAGAAGAGCTTCTGCCACCTGAGTTTCCTCCGGATGAACTATAGGAACTACTGCTACGACTGCTTCCGGAGCCTGATGAACTGCTGCGTGAGGGAGCTGAATACTGAACTGAAGATGATGACCTTGAAGGTGAGCTCCCTGATGATGAAGACCTGCTGTTATATGATGAACTTCTGGGCTGTGAAGAGCTGCTGTTTCTGCTGTAGTCTGATCCGTTTGAAACAGAAGATCCTGAGGACGGTCTGTTATAACCAGATGATGTGTTTCCTGAAGAATTAGTAGTAGTCCTGCTATTGTTATAGGAAGGTTTTGAACTCATCCTGGGATTATTATAACTGGGAGTATAAGTTCTTTCAGTAGTCTGATATTGTGGCCTGATAGCGTTCTGAGAACTGGTACCGGACTGAGTCGAGACACCTGAAGCCTGACGTTGAGTATATCCCTGGGGTTGAGTTGTACTATTAAGTGATGATGTAGAGCGATAACCCGGCGCTTCCGAAGTACCGGCGGTTCTTCTTCCCTGTGATGATGAGGCTGCAGTTGTTGATTTAACAGCATCTGAAGCTGCAAGGTTGGAGGATGGCGACCTTCTTGCACTATACTTACTTTGAGACAAAGATGAGTAGCCGGCGGCAGGTATGTTTCTTGATCCGGCTGAAGAGACTGATCCCCGTGACATGGTACTGTAGCCACCTCTTCGGGCAGTATAATTATTGTTGTTTATGTCATTGCTGGAATACCATGATGAACCATAATACCAGGGATTGTATCCATAATCCCAGTATGAATAATATGGATTGTAGTATGAATGATAGTAATACGGACTGTAGAAATAACTATCATACCAGAATGGATCATACCATCCTGAGTAAGGATACCCATAATATCCGTAGTGGTTATATCCGAAGTAAAGACTTGGGCCAAAGGGGCTGTAATAGAACGGATCTCTCCAATAAGGATAGAAGTAGCTGTCACTGAACAGATATATCTGGTCTGAAGGACTTACGCCATAATAATTGTTTGTTATTGAAGCTTCTGCCTCCTGATCGTAATAACCTTCATAAGGTTCAAATTCGTCAGCAACAAGTGTGTCACCGGCAAACAGGTTATCATAGTATGGTTTATCAGATGCAATATTACTTTTCTGTGCTACATCCTGATTATCTGACGACCTGTAATAGAGGTCATCGTAGGAAACTCCGGTAAAAAGTTGTGAGCTGCATGAGCTTGCTATCACCAGAATTATCGGGATTATGTATTTAAAAACTTTCATGTCTGCCTCCTGATTGTTAAATATAACAGAAATGTACAAATACCGTACCAATATTAAGTTTTTTTTAACCTGTTTTTACCTTCTTCGTGAAGAAGAACCCGTAACGCCGGAGTCATCCTTTGAAGATTTGTCCTGAGTTGATTTCCCCGAGTTAGACTTATTGCTCTTCCGTGAGGATGTTTCTCCTGGCTGAGAAGAAGATCCCGATGTACCTTGTCTCATTGTGGTTTCTCTTCCACGGGTGTTAGTTCTTACATTGGTCTGAGTTTGCTGGCGTGGTTGTGCCTCAATGGTAGCTTTCGGTTCTCCGCTCTGACGCTGAACAGTTCTTCTGCCTGGATTACCCTGATTCTCAATGCGTGGCCCGGGTGCATCTGTGTTAATAGAACTCTGATTTTTTTCTGATGCATTACCACGGTTCCTGTTGACATTGTCTGTAACTGTGCCTGTATTTTGCTCCCGGCCGGGATTTGTCCGGTCGTTGACATTAGGGTTATGCGGTCTCTCAGGAGTGTTGGGTTTAGTTCCGGTCGGTTCTGCAACACCTCTGCGTTCCTGTCCCATATGAAGACCATTATTGGTTCTGTCTCTGTCATTATTGGTTTGGCCTGCATTATTGCCCCGGCTATCCGAGTTGCCAGTATTTGTTCTTGTATCCTGATTGTCTGAAGGTCTTGTCACCCTGTCACGTTCTTCATTTACAGAAGGTCTTGTATAAGTTGAGCTGCTGCCCCTTCCGCCACTTGTGGAGGTATACCCTCCGGCCCTGCGGGTAACATCATATGGATGTGATGGATTGTATTCCTTTTTCCTGTCGTAATTGTAGTTGTTGTATGTATTGTAATTGTAATAGTTATTGTTATAAACATTATAGACCGGTCTGTTATGGTCATTGTGGTGATGATGCCAGTTGTTCCATGTTACAGGGTAGTGGTTGTGAGGTCTGCCGAGATAGAAGTTGACACTATAGGTTATTCCAGGGTTGTACCATGATGACCATCCGTAGCCCATCCATGGGTTGTAGTCCCGCCATGGGTCATAGCCCCACCAGTATGAACCGCCAAAACCTGATCTCCATGTGTATCTTGAAGCACCTGATCCGTAATAATACCAATCATCATATATAGATACACCCCATGTGTATGGAGAATAGTTATACCAAAAGATATCGGTAAACAATGGTGAATAAAAGTCGAAAGAAACATAGGTTCTGTGGAACCGGTTGATTCGTGAGGCATATTCATAACCATTGTCCAGGTAGTAATTATTAACTACAACGCCCTGATTACCATACTGATAACCTTTGCCGGAGTATCCGCCATCTTCAATTGCCGACGCATTAATTGTGAGTGACATGATGGTGATTGTGGTGAGTAAGATTCTAGTTTTCATGACAGCCTCTTTTTGGTCCGTAATTTTACCTATTTTTACGCAGTTTTTTAATTATTATTTAACTTAATTCAAATACTATACCAAAAAATGGCCAAATTTCTAACAAACAGGGAGGAGAATTACTCACAATGGTATAACGATCTGGTTATCAAAGCTGACTTGGCTGAGAACTCAGTCGTGAGAGGTTGCATGGTGATCAAACCATACGGTTATGCCATTTGGGAGAAAATACAGGCAGAGCTTGACAAGAAGTTTAAGGCAACCGGACATGTTAATGCATATTTTCCACTATTCATACCAAAGTCATTTTTTAGTCGCGAAGCAGCCCATGTGGAGGGTTTTGCAAAGGAATGTGCTGTGGTGACACATTACAGGCTAAAGCAGAATCCTGATGGCAAGGGAGTAATTGTTGACCCTGATGCGAAGCTTGAAGAGGAGCTGATAGTCAGGCCAACCTCAGAAACAATCATCTGGAATTCATACCGTGACTGGATACATTCATACCGTGATCTGCCGTTACTGATAAATCAATGGGCAAATGTTGTAAGGTGGGAAATGCGCACGAGACTATTCCTTCGCACCACTGAGTTTTTGTGGCAGGAGGGACATACTGCTCATTCAACCCGTAAGGAGGCAGTGGAGGAGGCCACAAGGATGCTTGATGTATATGCTGACTTTGCTACAAATTACATGTGCATACCTGTCATAAAAGGGGTAAAAACGGCCAGTGAACGCTTTGCGGGGGCTGAAGACACCTATACCATTGAAGCAATGATGCAGGACGGCAAAGCTCTGCAGGCTGGCACAAGCCACTTCCTGGGACAGAATTTTGCCAAGGCATTTGATGTGCAATTCACAAACCAGGAAGGAAAACTTGACTACGTATGGGCCACCAGCTGGGGAGTGACCACCAGGCTGGTGGGTGCCCTTATTATGGCTCATGCTGATAATAATGGCCTTGTTCTCCCTCCCAGACTTGCGCCAATACAGGTTGTCATTGTACCTATCTATAAAGGCAATGAACAGCTTGCCAAAATCTCAGAGATTGCAGCCGACCTTAAGACAAAACTTGAGAATGCAGGTTTTACCGTTAAGTTTGATGACCGCGACACCCAGAAACCAGGTTTCAAATTCGCTGAATATGAGCTAAAGGGTGTTCCTGTGAGACTTGCCATTGGCCCCCGTGATGCAGATGAAGGTACAGTTGAGGTCGCAAGACGCGATACTCTGTCAAAAGAAACCATCAAACGTGAGGATATCGTGAATCATATTATTTCACTGATGGACCAGATACATAATAATATCCTCAATAAGGCTCTTGCCTTCAGAAAAGAAAACACATTCTATGTTGATACATGGGAAGAATTCAGGGATATTATTGAGAATAAGGGAGGGTTTGTGATGGCTCACTGGGATGGCACCCCTGAGACTGAGGAGCGCATAAAAGATGAAACCAAAGCTACCATTAGGGCTATTCCTCATGATAGCCCTCCTGAAAAAGGTAAATGCATATTATCAGGAAAACCTTCAGAGAGAAGGGTGCTTTTTGCAAGGGCATATTGAAAAACACCTGCTTAATAGCCATTCATTTTTTAGAAATAAAACAGTAAATTAGTTCCGTACAGTAAAACCTTAGACTATGAAGGATGAATCAACACAAAACAAATTATTGATTGTTGATACTCTCAAAAATAAATCGGTCCTGAAACAAAGGGTATTCGATAACACTACCACTGCCTTCATGATGGTAAAAGATATTCTTAAGAATCTCTCCAGGGAAGTAAATGCTAACATCTCGGGAATTGATCCAAGGATACGGATGGAATATACTGACCGTAGTACTTTCGATGCCCAACTCAAGGTAGCTGCTGACATGCTTCTTTTCAGCATGCATTCAAACATATTCCAGTTTGACCGGGAACATCCTGCATGGAAGACTGCTTACATTCAGAAAAACAAGTTTAACGCTTACAGCGGAATAATCAATATCTATAACTTCCTTGCCGATTCATTAAAATACTCGCGCATGGATGACCTTGGTTATCTTATTGCACGAATATTTATTAATCATGAGAATCAGTATTTTGTTGAAGGCAAAAGACAGATGGGTATGCTCTTTACAAACTATGGAAATGAAGAATTCAGTAAAGAGTCACTTCAGAAAATAGTATTTACAGCTATAAACTACGCCCTTGAGTTTGACCTGTTGGTGCCGCCTTATGATACGGTAAAAATTGCTTCTGTTGGACAGGCAGAATCAAATATACAGCACTCCAGGCTCATCACTGGCAAGCGTCTGGGTTTCCAGTTTAACTCTGACGACGTACTGAATGAAAATTCGTAGTAACAGTGAACCCTGAATATGACAGGAGTATCCTTCGCGGAAGTTTTGTTTTTCTGGTTATTCTCTTTCTGACTGTTCCGGTCACCTCTTTTGCCCAGGATGATGTCAGTAATGACTCACTTTCCCGTGCCTTCTATGACACTCTTAAAGTAAGATCAGAAAACAGCCGTCTGACACGTCTGTTATATGATATCATGATAGTCAGCCCGGTCTCAGGCAAACCGGCCAGAGAAAATATGGGAAGCACAAAACCTTTCAGCCAGTTTGAAGGTCAGGTTATACGAAGCTGCAAAATTATCAGACTTAATGCTTTCGGCACTGACATTAATGATCCGCAGACTTTAGATCCTTCAGGAATTGAAAGGGTACTCAATAAAACATATATAAAATCACAAGACTTTGTCCTTCGAAAATACCTTTTGTTCGAAGAGGGTGATACTATATCATCACTAACTTTGTCTGACAATGAAAGACTTCTGAGAGACCTGTCATTTATTGAAGATGTCAGAATTGAAGTAATACCGGTTCAGGATAATCAGGCTGATATCATTGTGCTCCTGAAGGAGAACTACCCTATGGGATTTGATATTATGCTCAGCGATCTTACATCAGGCAAGGTAACTCTCTTCAACAGAAACTTCGGAGGACTGGGACATGACCTGGATGTTACTCTTCCATACAAGTTTAAAGAATATCCGTATCCCGGCATCGGGGTAAAGTATGCCGTTAGAAATATCTCGCATACGTTTTCAAATCTGGCAATCGACTTTTCTGACGGACTTGGTACTACAACTGCCGGCGGGTCATTCAGCAGGGGTTTTGTCAGCGCTGACACAAAATATGCCTGGTCTGCCTCCCTGAGAATGACATATACCACTGAAGATCTTGACACTATGACTGTACCTGGTACCCTTGGATATACTTATCAGGATTACTGGTTGGCAAGATCCTTTATGTTAAACAGGGAGAGTGTTACGAGGCTGATCTTTTCAGGACGTTACATTAATAACAATGTTTTTAATAAGCCTGAGATTAATGATAATTCATTTTACAGGCTTCAGAGATATCAGTTTTTCATAGGAAGCATAGCACTTTCACGGCAGAAGTATATTAACACATCACTGATTTACAGTTATGGACGCACTGAGAATATTCCGTTCGGATTTCTTATAGAGGTGGCAGGAGGCAGAGAAATAAATGAATTCAAACATAGAGCATATCTTGGCCTGAATGCATCATGCGGGAATATCTTTAACGGGTTTGGTTATATCTATGGAGGCGTAGGTTTCTCAACATTCTATAATCAAGGTCAGACTGAACAGGGAATGCTTCAGACATCAGTAAGATACTTCACGCCTCTTATCAGGACAGGCAGGTCTAAAGTGAGGTCTTTTCTGAATATCTATTACACCAGAGGGTTCAACAGGTATTCAGATGAGTCATTATATCTTAAGAATTCAAGTTTTATCAGAGGATTTGAGAACGACTCTGTTTCAGGAAATCACAGGCTTGCCGTAAATCTTGAACATGTTCTTTTCATGCACAGGGCACTGTACGGCTTCAAGTTTGCTTTCTTTACCTACGCTGATGGAGGATTCATAATCAGGGGCACCCTAAATGAAGGAGCTTATACTGATGCCACCGGGTTTGGGGTCGGCGTCAGGATCAGGAATGATCAGCTGGTTCTCAAAACAGTTCAGATAAGATTCGGTTTTTATCCCTGGCTGCCTCCTTATTCACAAACATCATGGGCCTCAATTGATGGTTTGGTAAGGCTAAAACCACCCGGATTTGAACCCGGCCCTCCTGAAGTAACTGCATACAGATAATTTTCCACTAAACACCAGCAGGAAATCTGAATTTCACTTTTCATTGTTTATTTTTACAGAGAGAAATGATAATGATAAAGGAATTCCTGAATTACGCCCGGCAGAACAGACTATTCTGCACCGAAAATCATGTACTGCTTGCAGTAAGTGGAGGTATTGATTCTATGGTAATGGCTCATCTTTTCATGGAGGCCGGTATTAAACACTCAATAGCCCATTGTAATTTCTCCCTTCGCGGAACTGAGTCCGACGGCGACGAAAGCTTTGTGAAAAACTACGCCAATGAAAACAGTATTCCATTTTATACTATTACTTTTGATACTGTCAGCTTTGCCGCCTCAAAAGGCATATCGATCCAGATGGCTGCCAGAGAGCTCCGTTACGGGTGGTTTGAAAAAATGATACTGGATATGGGGTTTGACTCTGTTGCAATAGCGCACAACTTAAATGACAATGTTGAGACCTTTTTTATAAACCTTCTGAGAGGAACCGGATTAAACGGTCTTACGGGCATGGAACCACGCAACGGCAATATTATAAGACCTTTGTTATTCGCCGGAAGAGAAGATATTACCCACTATGCAGCCGAAAAAAAAATTCATTTCCGCGAAGACAGTTCTAACCAAAAGGTAAAGTACACCCGTAACAGAATAAGGCATAAAGTATTACCGGAGCTTGAAAAAGTAACATCCAACTCACTTCAGGCAATTACAAATACTATTAACCATCTGAATAATTCTGCAGTAATAATTGATATGTACATTGAAGAAATAAGACAAAAGATATTTAAACAAACAGACACTGCGATTGAAGTTGATATTGAGGCAATCAAAAAACTGCCTGATCCGGAAGTATTTCTTTTCGAGCTTTTCAGAAAATACGGCCTTTCAGGCAGGCAGACTGTGGAACTGAAAACACTACTTGATGCATCACCAGGTAAGTTTATCAGAACCGTAAGTCATGACATTTATAAGGATCGCAATAATCTGATAATCGCAATCAGGGAAGAAGAAGACAGACCATGTTATCAGTTTTCTTCTATTGATGATATGCGCATCTCAGGTCTTTTTTCTGATCTCTGCTTCTTAGAGCCATCACCAGAACCTCTGCCATCATATCAGCGGACAGCCTGCCTTGATCTTTCTTTGCTGAATTTTCCCGTTACGGTAAGGCGCTGGGAGCGTGGCGACAGATTCAAACCTCTGGGTATGAAAGGATTCAAGAAAGTTAGCGACTTTTTGATTGACCAGAAGGTACCCCTGAACGCTAAAGAAAAAACTCTTGTGCTTTTGTCAGATAATAATATTGCCTGGCTAATTGGTCACAGGTTAGACGATCGGTACAAGGTTACTGAAAAAACAAAGAAAATTTTGATGATCACTCTTTAGGGTTGGCAATTCTCCGGTTTAATGGTCATATACTAAGATAAAAGACAAAAGGCACAATATAAAAGTAAAAAGTGTACTATAACAGCCACTTTAATCTTTTTTCTTTTATCTTTTAACTACCTTTCTCTAATCCCGTTTATCCCCCTGTCCAACATCAGCAAATCAGCAAGGCCTATTGCAACGGCTGACTCAAGAATAACGGGTATCCTTCGCGCAATGCAGGCGTCATGACGACCTTTAATCTCAAGTTCATCCATTTCTCCTTTTTCCTTATTAAATGTCTTCTGAGGCACACCAGTGCTTGCCGCAGGTTTTACCGAGACCCTCATAACCAGGTCATTACCATTGGTAATACCACCATTTATACCTCCAGCATTATTGGTTGAGGTTTTTCCCCTGGCATCAATAAAAGGATCATTGTGCATCGATCCATAGCTTCTGGACGATGCAAAACCTGCTCCGAACTCAACTCCGTTTACAGCTGGTATTCCGAAGGCAATCTGCCCGAGAGCTGCCTCAACCGAGAGATATGCAGGTTCACCAAGTCCTTTAGGTACATTCTTTACAATGCATTCAACTACCCCTCCAATGGTGTCATTCGTTTCCATAGCCTTTTTAATGGCTTCATTAATCTCCTTTTCGCCTCCCGCCTCAATAAGGGTTGCAGTAATAATTGCAGGTGACAGTATCTTCCTGGCAAAATATCCGGCGGCAACCATCCCCCATGTAAGACGGCCGGAGAAATGACCACCACCCCTCATGTCACTATAGCTTTTGTACTTGTAACCTGCAGTGAAGTCAGCATGACCGGGTCTGGGAATACTTGAAAACATCTCATAATCACCTGATCTGACATCTTTATTACGCGTGCACAATACCAATGGCGCACCGGTGGTATAGTTCTTATAAATACCACTTATCACCTCCGGATCATCGGTTTCCTTTCTTTGTGTTGTTCCGGGAATCATACCTTTCCTGCGTGACAGATCTGCCATCAACTCCTCGCGCCAATACGGCAGCCCGGCCGGACAACCATCTATCAAAACTCCAACCACATCTCCATGTGACTCACCAAAAATCGACACCCTGAATGCTGTTCCAATTGTATTCATTTTAAATCATTTTTTGTATTGTAGCTCCGACCCTGAAAAGATGATCCATAAATTCAGGATAAGATTTGTTAACACTTTCTGTTCCGTTGATAAGGATGCTGTTTTCGCACAGAAGAGAAGCTGCTGCCGCTGCCATCACAATTCTGTGATCGTTGAACGACTCAACAACTCCCCCTTTTAGTCTTAGCCCTCCATCAATTATAAGGGATCCGGATTCTTCACGTACTTTTCCTCCGAGACTATGTATCATTTCTGATATTGACATCACCCTGTCGCTTTCCTTGACCCTCAGCCGTTCAATATGGTGAAACGAGGACTGACCTTTACAGGCAAGTGCCAGTACAGCCAGGGAAGGAACAAGATCCGGTGCGTCAGTCGCATCAAAAACAAATGGCTGCAGGTCAGAAGAAGATACTGTTATTGCGTCACCGGTAATGGTCACCTGTGCCCCGCATTCTTTCAGTACTTCCAGAATCTTACTGTCTGCCTGATATGATAAATGATTGAGACCCTTTACTGTAATATTTCCATTGACCGCTCCCATAACCAGAAAGGCTGAAGCACCGCTCCAGTCTCCTTCGACCTTATACGCAAACGGATGATACTTTTGCCCTGCATTGACAATGAACTCTTCATAGTTCCTGTTAATGACATTTACACCGGCCATTCTCATAATGTCAATTGTGATGTCGATATAGGGCTTACTTGCCAATCCGTTTACTTCAATTGTACTTTCATTGCCCGTTATCGGAAGAGCTATCAGAAGGCCTGACAGAAACTGAGAGCTCATGGCACCGTTGACATTAGCTTTTCCACCCTTTAAAGGACCCTTGACTTTAACCGGCAGGAATCCGGATGCAGATTGAAACTCCACGCCCATCGCATTGAAAGGAGCAGAAAAATCTTCCATTTTTCTTGAAAGAAGCGAGCCACGCCCCTGGATAGTTATTTCCCTGTCACTGAGTGAAGCCAGTGGAATAAAAAGCCTCGATGCAAGACCTGACTCACCACAGTTAATAACATCTTTAACAGGAACGGGCACCCCCTTACCGATTACGGTTATCGTATCTTCCGTTTCTGTTACGGTGGCACCAAGGTCTTTTATCATTGAAAGGGCTGCAGCCACATCATCACATGTTGACAGGTTACTGATAACCGATTTCCCTTTTGCAAGCAGAGATATTGCCAGGGCTCTTTGCATGCAGCTTTTTGAAGCCGGAGCCTCTATCTGGCCTGATGTACGAATGATCCTAATTCCTGCTTTCATTCCGGTTTTTTAAAAACTGATCGATTTCTGAAAGTGAAACTTTACGGACGATAGCCTTTCCTATAGACCTCAGAACTACTGCATTGACATACCCCGTACTGCTTTTCTTATCCTTTGATACCAGTTCAAGCAAGTTCGGCGGGAGATCCTGATCCTCAGATATGCCAAGGCGTGCGATCATTTTTGTCATAAGATTGAATTCAACAGCAGACATCTCTCCTATCCAGACTGATAACTCAGCTGCGAGAATCATCCCTTTCATTACGGCAATACCGTGCAGCAGACCCGATGTCATTTCAACAGGGTGTCCGAAGGTATGCCCGAAGTTCAGCAGCATACGCAGCCCCTTTTCATGAGGGTCATGCCTGACAATATCAGCTTTTACTTTCACGGAGCGAAGAATAATATCTTCAAGATAAACAGGGTCACGATCAAGCAGCTTTTCAAGGTTATCAGATAAATCAAAAAACAATCCTCTGTCTCTGATCAGGGCGTGTTTAAGAAGCTCTCCAACACCTGACAGATACTCATCGTCTGGCAGGGTTGACAGCATATCCTGATCGCACAAGACAAATTCAGGTTGTTTAAAGGAGCCAATCACATTCTTATATAATCCAATATTAACACCATTTTTCCCGCCAATGCTGGCATCCACCTGAGAAAGTAAAGTTGTTGAGACAAATCCATGTCTTACTCCTCTCATATAGGTAGAAGCAACAAAGCCGGCAATGTCACAAACCACACCACCGCCGAAACCCAGAATAAAAGAAGATCTGTCTGCCCCTGCCCCAAGCAAAGATTTGCACAACTCTTCCACCACTGACATCGTTTTGCTTTGTTCTCCCGGTGTGACCTGCAATACTGTTCCTGAAGGGAAGAGGCTTCCATAAAGGTTCTTTACATTATGATCAGTTATAATGAAGATCTTTTTGTCAGGAAGAAATGATGCAAGATCATTAACTGAACCACCAATGACAAGAATGGATCGTCCTGATTCCGTATTGATTTTTATCTGACGCATCGTGGCTAAAATAGTAATAAATGAGGGCAAATATCATGATTTTATTCATCCACTCCCATTTTTTGATTTAAAAAAAGTAATTCATCTTTTAACTGGTAAAGAACCTGTTTTCAATAATAATTAGAAAAGAACAGTATCTGATAATTTATAAAAGTGTTACTTTCATGTTACAAAATTCGGTTGATGAGAATAAAAGAGAGATATGAAGGTGTATTAAAATGGTTTGCTGACAATATGCCTGTTGCTGAAACTGAGCTGATACATGATGATCCCTTTCAGCTGATAGTAGCCGTTATTTTATCAGCTCAGTGTACTGATAAAAGAGTTAATCTGATCACTCCTTCACTCTTTGGATGTTTTCCGGATGCAAAATCGATGGCCGAAGCAACTCAGGAAGATATCTTTAGCCTGATCAGGAGCTGTTCCTATCCCAATAGTAAAGCCAGGTATTTAAAGAGCATGGCTCAAATGATTATGGAAAAGTTCTCCGGTATTGTTCCATCAGAAATTAGTGACCTTATGATGTTACCGGGTGTCGGACGAAAAACAGCTAATGTAATTGCATCTGTGGTATGGAATAAACCAGTCATTGCTGTTGACACTCACGTGTCAAGAGTTGCCAGGCGGATCGGCCTTGCTTCTGTTGCAGCAAGTCCTCTGAAAATAGAATTGAAACTTACCAGCTATATTCCTGAGAATAAAAGACCTCTAGCACACCACTGGCTCCTGCTTCATGGAAGATATATATGTATAGCCCGAAAACCGTTATGTGAGAGCTGTGGTTTAAAAAAATGGTGTAACTTTTATGTCAAACAACAAAGTAATCGATCTTAATCATTGTGATAGCTTTTGTTTTGATTTTTATATGACTTAATTTTAAGCCCCTGATGAAAAGAGGTATATCTTACAATGAGTAAAGTTGATTTGTTACCGGATAAATCCAACTTCGGGGTAAAGGGCACAGGAAAACCTCCTGAAAAACTATCTCCTGAAGAAAGCTTAATCTATTTTCATGAGCTTGCGGTCAACTCAACGAATCAGCTTATCACTCTCAGCAATCTTGAAACCGAAGAATACGTTGAAGTAAACCAGGCTTTCCTTGATACTCTGGGATACAAAAGGGAAGATATCATTGGAAAAACCTCGGAAGACATACAGTTATATGTGGATATTGTCCAGAGCAAAAAATTCTTACGTCTTCTTGCCAGGCTTAATAAAGTCAAAGATCTTGAGATAAAACTCCGCCTCAGTTCAGGTGAAGAGAAACCGTTTCTTTTCAGCGCCAGAACAATATTCCTGGGTGACAACATATATCTTATCACCTTTTACAATGATATTAGCGCATTAAACTCAGGTCACGCCCGTGCTGAATCAGAGAAGATTCTGAAAGAGGTTTTTGATACCATGAGTAACTACATATCGATCTTCAGGCAATCAGAAAATGGTGAAGTTTTTGTTC
>CAZGDJ010000034.1:0-15231 GCA_964524635.1 uncultured Rikenella sp.
TGTCTTCTGGGATATGATACATTATACTATGGTAAAGACAACCACTTTCAACGGCGTTCCTCATCCGTCAATAGGCATATGGAGCAAAGATCAGAAATTCAGACTTGTAAGAGAGTTTGGATACAATGATTATAAAGACAGACTATCCTGAGACTAAGATCAAGTCTAAAGCCAAGGTTTGTTGATTGTCAGATCTGTAATCATTATTTTATCGTCGCTGAAGACAACGTGTGCTATCTGTTCAGCAACATCTCCCAATCCGCTTCCTCAGCTGGGAATTACCGTAAACTGCTGTTCAGCTTTCCTTTTCGTCATATCTCAGATACTTTTTCAAGTACTGTAAAATGTACTTAATCTCAACCTCCCTTTCTCCTTTCTCCATACTCACCACTCACTCCTCACTTCTCACTACTTATCAATAACACCTGACCCTAGCAGCTCCTCACCATCATACCATGCTGCAAACTGTCCGGGGGTTATACCGCGCTGCTGTTTATCAAAAATAATATAGTAACCTTCATCGCGCATAAAAATCCTTGCACGCTGCAGAGGCTGACGATACCTGATTCTTACCTGGAGGTCACGGCATTCATTCGCCTTCAGTGCCAGGTCGGGTCTGATCCAGTGTATCTCGTTCTTTTTAATAAACAGTCCTTTACGATGCAGCCCGGGATGGGATTGTCCTTCTCCTACATAGACTATGTTAGCTGTGGTATCAATCCCCAGAACAAAGAGTGGTTCTGTAAAGCCACCTATGTTAAGCCCTTTTCGTTGTCCGACGGTAAAGAAATGTGCCCCTGAGTGCTTCCCGATTGTATTTCCTGATCCCTGATGAAGATTATGTGGTTCTGCCATTTCTGCCAGCATGGTTGTCGGAATCAGCCCGTCCGGAAGCCCGTTATCCCAGTTATTAAAATCATGATCATTTTTGATGATAATAACTCTTCCTGTTTTAGCTTCCAGTTTCTGTTGCAGGAAGACAGGAAGATCTACCTTACCTACAAAACATATTCCCTGGGAATCTTTGCGGTCGGCAGTGGCAAGTCCAAGATCACCTGCAATTTTCCGTACTTCCGGCTTTGTGAGAGGGCCAACCGGGAAAAGCACGTTCTCAAGTTGCTCCTGACTTACCTGGCATAGAAAGTAGCTTTGATCTTTGTTATGATCACTGCCTGCCAGCAGCCGTGACATTTTTGCGCCATCCACTTCTATGGTCCCTTTTCTGCAGTAATGCCCTGTGGCTATATAGTCAGCTCCATACTTAAGGGCTTCAACGACAAAAGAATCAAACTTTATTTCGCGGTTGCACAGTATGTCAGGATTAGGGGTACGGCCCAGACCGTATTCCTTAAACATATATTCAACCACCCTGGTCCGGTATTCAGCACTGAGATCAACAGTGCGCAGCTTTATATTAAGCTTCCTCGCCACCATTTCTGCAAAGGTTATATCCTCATCAAACGGACAATCGCCCTTTAAAAGCCCCCTGTTATCATGCCAGTTGATCATGAAGAGACCTTCAACCTCGTAGCCTTCTTTTTTAAGGAGCCATGCTGCGACACTTGAGTCAACCCCGCCAGACAATCCGACTACAACTTTCTTTTTCACGCTGCAAAGGTAGCTGTTTAACTGAATATGTTGAAAACTATGGTCTCATTGGCCAGCCCTTTACCTGAAATTTCACTATTTTTAGAACTGTGAATCAGCAGGGTAAGTTATTCAGATACAGTGCATCTGCAGGGTCGGGCAAGACTCATGCCCTTACAGGTTTTTACCTCTCAAGGGTATTACATGATCCTTTTGCTTACCGGAGAATACTTGCTGTCACTTTTACCAATTCTGCGGCTTCAGAAATGAAAAGCAGGATACTTGCTCGTCTTAACCAGCTTGGATCAGAACCGGTTAATGAGACTGAGTCCAGGGAAAGGAATGAGTTTCTGGAAGGCTTGTGTCAC
Organism: uncultured Rikenella sp.; assembly: GCA_964524635.1. Classification (GTDB taxonomy): domain Bacteria; phylum Bacteroidota; class Bacteroidia; order Bacteroidales; family VadinHA17; genus SR-FBR-E99. Next base: position 1,956 of record CAZGDJ010000034.1, read on the forward strand.
GATTTTCCTGAGCTGTTTCCTGATATAGAGAAGACCAAGGCAACAGTCAGGAAAAATGCCCCCATCGCTTTAAAAAATATCCTACAGGATTATTCAAGATTTACAGTCGGAACAATCGACTCTTTTTTCCAAAGGATTATTCGTGCATTTGCACGTGAAATAGATATGCCTGCAGGTTATGAGATAGAGCTGGAGCATGATATTTTGCTGGGAAACGCAGTTGATGAGCTTCTATATCAGGTGGCAACAGACACAAGACTCAGGTCGTGGGTTACAGAATATGTAAAAACCCGCCTTGATGACAATAAAAACTGGGATATCAGGCGTGAGATTATGGATGTCTCTTCGAGAATTTTCGGTGAAGATTTCAGACAGCTGAGTGAAGATGACCGCAAAAAGCTTGGTGATTACGAAATACTAAACATATATACTCAAAAAGTCTTTAAAGAAAAAAATGGTTTTGAGTCTGATCTCAGATCACTGGCTGGTAAGGGAGTTACAATATTTGAAGCAACTGGATTGACTGTCACAGACTTTTCTTATAAAGACAATGGAGGAGTAGGAGACTGGCTCAAGAGATACTCAAAGGGGCAGATAAAAAGACCTAATTCACACTGGCTAAAGGCTTCTGAAAAATCTTCTTTCCTGCCCGGGAATGCCGGTGCAGAGACAATAAGTGCCCTGAATGAGGCGCTTAAAAAGGGTTTAGGAGATGTGATCAGGCAGATTGTTACATTGTTTAATGCTCGTTATAGCGCTTATCTCTCGGCAGTTGCGCAGGTCAGAACTATACATGTCATGGGCATCCTTGGAGCCATCTCCGAGAAAGTCAGAACACTGGCTCATGACGAAAACCTTTTCATCTTATCAGACTCCGGGGAGCTTATTAATAAGCTTATTGCCGATGATGATGCTCCTTTTATTTATGAAAAGATTGGAACAGTATACGACCATTACATTATAGATGAGTTTCAGGATACTTCGCAGATACAATGGAACAATTTCAAACCTCTGATTAAAGAGACATTGTCACGCGGAAAAGATAACCTGGTAGTAGGCGATGTGAAACAGTCTATCTACCGCTGGCGAAACAGTGACTGGCGTATTCTGCATTCAGAGATTGAAAGTGATTTCAGCAAGGATATCGTAAGAACAATTCCTCTGAAAGTAAATTACCGCAGCAGGGAGAACATTATCAGGTTCAATAATACTTTATTTAAACCTGACAGCTCACCATCAATGTGTGATACAAAACTTGATGCACCGGAACTTAGCCTGAGATCCGTCTATTCAGGGGCAGAGCAGGAGAGTGCCGGCAATAAAAAGGGAGGTTTGGTAAGCGTTACTCTTTACAGCAGGGATGATGAGGAGAAATGGAAGGAACGTGTGTTGAAAGACCTGCCCGCTATGATTGAACAATTGCAGGACAATGGCTACAGGGCAAATGACATATTACTTCTCTCCCGGACAAATGAAGAAGGTAAGAGTATCATTAACCGCATACTCGAATATAGCTCGGCAGATAATGTCAACAAAAAGAAATACAATTTTGAGGTTACTTCGGGAGACTCACTTTACCTTGAACGCAATCCTGCAGTAACTCTCATTTTGTCATGCCTCAGATACATGATTGATCCTCAGAACAGGATCAATCTCAGCCTCATGGCCAGATCCTTTGCCCTGGCCTCAGGGAAAGATGATAGTTCCATTTATATTGCTGACAGAACTGATGAATTGCCTGAAAACATGCTTCCGGAAGGATGGAAGGAACACCTTGATGAGCTTAGAAATTCGTCTCTGTTTGCTGCTTCGGAGAAAATGATTGATTTGTTCTGCTTGGGTGAGGGCCATGAGAATGTAGCCTTTATCAGTTCATTTCAGGACATCATACTTTGGTATTCAGCACGTTACAGCTCTGATACAGCTTCGTTTCTTTCATGGTGGGAAGAGGAAGGGTACAGGAAAACTGTGGCTCAGTCTGAGCATCAGGAGGCGATGAGGGTAATGACAATTCACAAAGCAAAAGGTTTGCAGAGCAAGGTTGTCATTGTGCCATTTGTATCATGGGAGTTTAAAAGCCATGGTTTTAGTAAACCTCTTCTGTGGGTTACAGATGTGCCTGAGGCTTTTTCACCCATACCTGTTGTTCTTCCTGAAATGAGCTCACAGCTTGAAGAGTCTCTGTTCTCAGGGCAAGCTAAGATGGAAAGAGCATCTCTCTGGCTTGATGGACTGAACATGCTTTATGTGGCATTTACAAGGGCGGTAGATGCTCTTTTTATTATGGGACCTGAGAATAAACACCCCGGCAGTGTATCTGACAATACTGAAAGTATTATCTGCAATGTTCTGCATGATGGTCTTGATGACTTCAAATGGAAAGAGGACGGAGGTAAGAGGATGCTGTTAATTGGAAAATTACTGCCGGTAGATTTCAAAGATGAAAAGGCTTTAATACAGATGTCCCGGTACAATGTCTCAGAGCGTCGTGGATCACTTCGACTGAAAACCGGTGGCGCTCTTCCGCTTGATGACCTCAGGATTGATGAGCCGGGTGGAAGAGCCTACGGTGTCATGATGCATGAATTGCTGAGCCGCATAATTACAGTTGATGATATTGATACCGCAGTAAGCTATGTATGTGAGAAGGGATTAGTACAAAGTACTCAGCGTAGCCTTCTGATTAAGAAAGTAAATGAGATGCTTTCTTCGCAGAAGGTAAAAGAATGGTTTGACGGTTCTTCTGCTGTTAGAAATGAAGCGACAATTATTCTCCCTTCAGGAGTTGCCCGCCGCCCCGACAGGGTTATGCTAAAGGATGACAGCATCACTGTGCTTGATTTTAAGTTTGGCGAAGCTTCACCCCGACACTTGCACCAGGCACACGGGTACCGGGAATTGCTCGAGAAAATGGGCTATAAAAATGTCAGGGCCTGGCTCTGGTATGTTGAAAAAGACATGATAGAGGAGGCATGAGAGAAACTACTAAATATCCGTGGGGAACCCTGAGAAGATACAACTCTTATTCGCAGTGGTTTACCACGAAATTCGGCAGGAGAGTCCAGAAGCTAAGTCTTAATGCCGGCTTCACCTGCCCCAACCGTGACGGAACAAAAGGCTCCGGGGGTTGCACATACTGTAATAACGATGCATTCAGCCCTTCATACTGCACTCAGGATAAAAGTGTTACGTGTCAGCTTGAAGAGGGAATTGAGTTTCATCACCGTCGCTATAGGCGAGCCGACATCTATCTTGCATATTTCCAGTCTTATACAAACACTTATGCCAGCGTGGACCGGTTGAAGGAACTCTATTCTGAGGCTTTAGCTTACCCATCTGTTATTGGCCTCGTTGTTGGCACCCGTCCCGACTGTGTAAATGGCAGCATGCTTGACTGGCTTGCCGGAATGAGTAAAAAATATTTTATCATTGTAGAATATGGTATTGAAACAACTAATGATGACATACTGAGAAAGATAAACAGGGGTCATGACTATAAATCATCTGTACAGGCCGTAACGGAAACCGCTATCAGAGGGATTCTGACCGGTGCTCACTTTATTTTCGGGTTGCCGGGGGAAAGCCGGGCCCAGATTATTGAAAGCGCATCATTGATCTCTGAGCTTCCGCTTAATTCTATCAAGATACATCAGTTGCAGCTGATAAAGGGAACGGCAATGGCAGCTGATTATGCTGAACATCCTGAAGAGTTCGATCTCTACTCCCTTGATGAGTATATTGACCTGGCAGTAGCTTTCTGTGAGAGGCTGACACCATCGATTATGATTGAACGTATCAGCGGTGAGGCACCACCGAGGATGCTGTCAGATCCGAGAGACTGGAAGCTTCGCAATTACGATATTTTCAGACTATTTGAAAAAAGAATGGAAGCACTCGATACCTGGCAGGGCAGACTTTATAAAAAGCGTTAAAGAAAAACATGGATTTTCTTGAGAAAGTAGCATATAAACTCTTTGAGAACCATCACGATCAGATGGAGAAACAGGTTGTGGTATTACCCAGCCGAAGAGCAGGATTATACCTTTCAAGGTATCTCTCAAGGTTAAGTGACAAGCCTCAGTGGTCTCCGGGTATGATCACAGTAACAGACCTCTTTGCTTCGCTTTCTGATCTAAATCCCGTTACTGACGAGACGCTGATCTTTGAATTGTACAACGTTTATAAAGCCAGGGTTTCTGAGCCTATGCCTTTTGATGAGTTCTGGGTCTGGGGTGAGATAATAATTGCTGACTATAATGATATTGACCTCTATCTGGCCGATGCAGAAAAGCTTTACAGCAATATCACTGATCTGAAAGAGATAGATGAGAAATTTGGCGGTCTGAGCGAAGCGCAAATAGAGATCATAAGGAAATTCTGGGTCTCATTTAACCCGGGTACAGCTGATAGCATAGCCCGGACAAAATTCAGATCTGTGTGGCAATTGCTCGGACCGGTGTACACCGAATTAATATGTCTTCTGCGAAGCAAAGGTTATGCCGGAGAAGGAATGCTCTGCCGCGAAGTAGCTGAAAAAGCTGAAGCAGGTAAATTATTAATCCCGGAAGGTATAACATATCACATCACCGGACTGAATGCCCTTAATGAATGCGAGAAGAGGCTCTTCAGGTATATGAAGGAGAAAGGCCGGGCACGCTTTTATTGGGATGATGATCATAGCTTCATGAGTGATCCTGACCATAAAGCTTCTGTATTCATAAAAGAGAACCTTAAAATCTTCCCTAATGAAATAATAAATGGCGATAATAAACCGGAGGTAGTAAACAGAGACAGATGGATTATTATTGATACTCCTTCAGATGTTGCCCAGGCTAAGATGCTGCCTCAGCTGCTGACTGAGGCCCTTGACACAGACACAGCGGATCTGACTGACACGGCCATAATACTGGCTGATGAGAAGCTTTTGCTGCCGGTTTTAACCTCGTTGCCTTCAGAAATAGAAGAGGTGAATGTGACAATGGGTCACCCATTCCGTTTTACTCCGCTCTATTCATTTATTAGGCAGCTTTTTATTCTTGCAAGGTCAGCCCGCCGCAGCGGTGAAATAGTATCACTAAGGGCTGAAGATATTCTCGTTTTGCTGAGACATCAGTATTTCAGGCTTCTGTCGGGTAATAAAGGAGAGAAAGTGGCTTCTGAAATGATCAGGGCAAACATGATAAGGGTTGATACAGTCTATCTGTCAGAACAACTTCGGGCAGAAAAGCTTTTTTTGATACCGGTTGAAGGCTCTGAATTCCCTTCATACCTAATTAGCATTCTTGAAGAAATTGAAACCCGGACTTTTGACCTTCAGGGTACATTGAAGGAGGCAGGCATTGACCGTGAATATATCAGAATGGCGTTATCTGAGATCAGAAAGCTTCAGAACCTTATAAATGATCATAAGCTGTCTCTGAAAACAGATACATGTATCAGACTTATTGACAGGATATTAAAGAGGCTTATTGTCCCGTTTTCCGGAGAGCCTCTTAAAGGCATCCAGGTGATGGGAGTGCTTGAGACAAGAGCCCTTGAGTTCCGGAATTTTATTTTCCTTTCACTCAATGAAGGCGTCTTTCCTAATAAGAGTTATGAGACAACCTTTATTCCCTACAATATCAGGAGAGCATTCGGCCTTCCTACTGTTAACGAGCATGAATCAATTTATTCATATCACTTTTTCAGATTGTTGCGGAAGCCCCGGCTTGGAAGATTTATTTATAACTCTTCATCACAGGGACTTAATACCGGTGAAATGAGCCGCTACCTGGTTCAGATGAAGTATAGTACTTTATTTCAGCCGGAATTCAGAACTATGAGTATAAGTGTTGGCCGAAGCAGAAAAATGCCCGATACTGTGAAAAAAGATGCAGGTCATATCAGCTTTCTTACTGATAAGTATAGTGTGGTAAAACCAAATGCAGACTATCTCTCTCCAAGTGCAATAAATACATGGATGAGCTGCCGGATGAAGTTCTATTATATGTATGTATGCGGTTTACCTGAGGAGGAAAAGCTTGAGAAGGACATTGACCAGAGGAGGTTTGGCAATATCCTTCATAATGTCATGCATGACCTTTATTTACCACTTGTAGAGGATGTTAAGGTCATTACCGGGATTAAGAAACTTGCTGAAGCGCCAGATAAATTAAAAAAAGTCATCATTATTACTGCTGCCAGGGAGATGAAGTGGTCAGAAGAAAACCTCCTTGCAGGTAAAAGTGTGATTATTCTTGATGTGATAGAGAGATATGTTAAGGATATTCTTGCGTTTGACAGCAATATTCCATCTTTGATTATCATGAGTCTTGAGGAGAAGTTTTCAAAAGAGTTTGAAACTGAATCGGGCAAGACAAAGCTGAAGCTCCGAATAGGGGGCAGAATTGACAGGGTTGACAGGGCTGACGGTGTTATGCGGGTTGTGGATTACAAGACCGGATCACCTAAAAAAGAACCTGACTCTGTCGATAATCTGTTTGATGAAACGAACGACAAGAAGAATGATGCAGTCCTTCAGACTATGCTTTATTGTTCTATCCTTTCAGATATACATCATAATGAACCGGTTTTACCGGCAATCTATTGGATCCAGAAGATATCCTCGCGCGACTTCAATCCTGCCTCATTCTTAAAAGAATTTAATATACAGGACCTTAACATAAACAGCTGGAGCGAAGTCATGAGTCGTTTCAATGAAGGGCTTACCAAAACAATAAGTAATATCTTTTCAGATGGTCAGGATTTTACGATGACAGAGTTTGAGCACAGATGCACTTATTGTCCTTTTAAAAGACTGTGCAGGAGATAAAGGCTAAAACAGATTTAAAATTTCAGAAGTTTTACCTTGGACAAACACCTTATGTTGGCTATAAAGTGCTTGATGATCACTTCTCCATCTCACGCTGGAGTGCTGCCATTTTTATGGCTGTGACAGCAGCTTCAGCACCTTTGTTTCCATGTTTACCGCCTGATCTCTCACGTGCCTGACGAAGATCCAGAGTTGTCAGGATACCATAGATGAAAGGTATATTATAGTCAAGGTTAAGCTGGGTAATGCCATGGGTAACGCCCTGGCAAATATATGTAAAATGGGGTGTCTCTCCCTGTATAACGCAGCCGAGACAAATGACGCCATCAAGATCATCATATTCGGCAAGCCATTGGGCTCCCAGGGTTATCTCAAAGGTGCCGGGAACATGTTTAATCACAATATTATCTTCGCTGACACCATGTTTCAATAATGTCTTAACCGCTCCTGATAAGAGTGAACCGGTTACTGATGCATTCCAGTCAGACACTACGATGCCAAATCTCATTCCTGATGCCTCAGGTACTGCTTCCGGATCATAATCTGACAGATCACGTGTTGCCATTTTGTTGTCCTCCTTATAAAAAACGCACCCAGGTATGCCGGATGCGTTTAAATATTATTTTGTTGGAAATCAGTTTATCTGGAGCTTGACTCTTGCAATATACTTGTCAATATTCCTTCCCTCACTACTTTCAGGATACTTATCTTTGATTTTTTCATAGAGAGCAAGAGCTTCAGGGAATTTGCTTTCTGTCTCATAAGCCATCGCTGCCTTCATAAGAAAAATGGGAGAATGAAATGAGTTGTCGCTCATCTCAGCGGCTTCAAGATACAGCTTCACACCTTTTTCTGTGTCACCCAGCTCAACATTTGCATCACCCATAAGACCTTTAGCTTCAGGTGCCAGTATCTCATCCTTAACAGAATACTTTTCCAGGTAATCGATAGCCTGTTCAAATTCACCAAGATGCATCAGGCATGCACCGGCATAGAAATTAGCCAGTTTGCCCGATTTGGTGATCTTATACTGGTCAGCTATGTCTATAAAACCCAGGTTGTTGCCATCTCCATTAAGAGCCAGCTTAAGAGAATCCTGCTCAAAGTATTGTTCTGCAGTGAACATCTGGCTCTGTGCCTCTTTGGTCTGTTTGTTCAGGTATGTTCTTCCAAGCCAGAAGATACCGACAACGACCACAAGAGCAATAAGCCCATATAACATGGGTTTATAGTTCTCTTCAAGAAACTGTTCGGTCTTTGTCAGTGTCTGTTCAACATTCTCGATTCCCTTTGTGGTATCCTTTTTATTACTCATATCAGTATTATGCTTTTACAGGTCAAAAAATAACTTCGCAAAAGTAGTATTTCTCAACTTAATTAAAAACAAAAGCCGAAAAAAATGAAGATGAGAGGCACCTTCTTTCCATGATTATTTGTAATAGGATTCAAATCTTATTGCTAACATCCTGCAGAAAGCAAACCCGGATGTAAGGTTCTGATAGAGAAGACCTTTTTTGTATCAAAGAACACTTAAAAGTAAAAGCATAGATATCCCGGTAATTTTTTGATGTTTAATATGTATTCGCTATTTTTAAGTATTGTGATAGCCGAATACAGTTATGATTCTTGGGGACGTATGAGAGACCCGGCAACATGGGTTGATAATACTCCCGGAACAGAGCCACAATTGATGGTTTCAGGCAGGAGTTATACAGGCCATGAACATCTTGATGAGTTCAGCCTGATAAATATGAACGGCAGGATTTATGATCCAATCCTTGGCCGTTTTCTGAGTGTTGATCCGGTGATTCAATATCCTGATAATACTCAGAGTTATAACGGGTATGCTTATTGTCTGAACAGTCCGCTTTCTGCTAGTGATCCATCTGGTTATCAAATCAAATGGCATAGATATGATCTCGAACCGGATAATACTGATTATAACACGTACGATGCATCAGCATCTTGGGCGGCGGGTTCGCTGAGAGGCAAGGGGCCCGGGGGTGGTTATTTCCCGGAAGTATCACATAGAATCCCTGTTTATCAAGAGGGGGTTCTGATTGGGTATTTAGATCCAAGTGATGCCCAGGAAGGGGGGACCCTGGATATGCTAAATAATTCATTTGAAGGCTTTAATGGAGTTACTTTTGATGGGATCCTAGATCCCTCGGGACAAGGGGCTAATTATTACCCTAATGGCTTAAAAATTAATGAAGCTGTAGACCATGCAAGATATGGCAATGGAACAGATGTTTATATGCCATTAGCAGCTATTGACTCATCAAAGGTTAAAGTGAGTGATTTTAAAGACGGCTACTTAGTAGTAGATCTTGGTGGTAAATATAAAACAAACTGGAATGATCAGCTCGTTCATGGAACAATCAAATTAGAACTATTAAGAAATAATATCGTGCAAATAGCGCCTGATTCTGATACTAGATTTGATTTTGAAGTAGGTGCTAGAAATGATCATCCCTGGTTTGGTCCAGAAGGACACTTTTGGAGAAACGTAGCGACTTTATTACTAGAGTCCTACGTAGACGATAATAGCATGTTTGGGTATAAGCCTTACAATATAAACTATATTGGTACGGCTACAATCTCTTATTAATTTTAAGTATATGAAGAAGACATTGAAATTTAAAATTGCTATTTCAATTGCAGTCGTAGCAGTTGCAGGGGTTTTTGTTTTAAAACCTAGAAGCTACAATCATATGGAAAGAGTTGCTAATAATAGTCTCTATTTTATTTTAAAAAAGGATAAACTTGAAGACAAATTGAGGGATTTTCATAAAGTGCCTACAAAAGAGACTATTGATAAAAAGTCTTTAATATTTTCCTGGAGATACTTACTTGAGAACGGAGATACAGCTGTTATTAATATTGAGGTTAGAAAACAAGTTTATCCATGGGAGAATAAAGATAATGATATTTATATGAATCGTAAATGGGGATATCTTTCTAGACCCGAAAGCAGATACATACAAATATTACCGTTGAAATATAAAGGAGATAGTTTGTATTTATATCGAGTTGTACCAGTTGAAAATCAAAACAAATACTTAAACTCGACAGACAGCATACAACTGTTAATTCCTACAAAGAAATTATTTTATTTCCTTAAAGAAGGGTATTTCAATGTTTTAAAACGATATGAAGATATCACTGTGGTGGCTTTTTATGAGCCAATAGCAATTACAATGTACAATAACAGGGTTACTCATCTTAAGACAGCAAAACTCTTTTTTAATGATAAATATGAAGTATCTATAATACCCTATGATGCACCACAAGAATTATGGGATAATTATAATAAAGAATAGTCATAGTAGATGTTTAGAAAAATTGGGCTGCTTTGTTAGAACTAAGATTTGTTTGGAAAGTCCGGTTAAACTGAGAAATCAAAATCGAACATTTACTGTATTCCAATAATAGGTACTTTTTCAATTGTAATTTGTTTCAGTATAGTTTCAGTAAGCAATATAGAAAAAGCCCTGATGTTGTTAATATTCAGGGCTTTATCATCTACTTTTTGTTGACCCACCTGGGCTTACTAAATCATTTGGCTATTATCAAGCCAAGTTGATATGGACATGAAAAGGGGAGTATTATATATTATAATACAGCATTTGGGGGGTAGGACAATATTCTATAGCTTCAGACGCAAAGGTTGACCCTGCCGTTTCTTTTCTTACCTTTGTCTGCTCTTATGATCAACAATGACCCATGCATCTGACCCGTATTGAACTGACAAATTTTAAGAACTATGAAGCTGTTTCACTGGATTTCTCACCCAGGTTTAATTGTTTCGTTGGGAACAACGGTGTCGGAAAAACCAATATACTTGATGCTGTTCATTATCTGTCTCTGACAAAAAGCTTCTTCAATAACTCTGATACATTGAGTATCAGGCATGGTGAAGATTATTTTATCCTTAAAGGACAATTCGAAAAAGATGGAGATGAGGATGAGCTATTCTGCTCATTTCAGAAACATAAACCAAAGACTTTTAAACATAACGGGAAGGAGTACCAGAAGCTTTCTGACCATGTGGGCAAATACCCAGTTGTAATGGTATCTCCTGCTGACAGCGCTCTTATCACTGAAGGAAGCGAAGAGCGACGACGCTTTCTGAACATGATTATTAGCCAGTATGATCCTTTGTACCTTGATGCTCACGTCAGGTACAACAAGGTGTTGATGCAAAGAAACAGCGTTTTACGCCTTGGTGGTTTTGACTCTGACGGGTTACTTGATATGTACGATGATCAGATGATAACAGCTGCGGAAACAATCTACAAAGCCCGTCTTGAACTGACTGAAAACCTCCTGCCGATCTTCTCATCATATTATGCACGCATTTCCAGAAGCGCTGAAGAAGTTAGCATCAGATACAAGTCTCACCTTGCTGATGCCGACTATTCCTCACGGCTTAAAGCATCACGCGAGAGGGATTATGCTTTGCAGTACACAACTCTCGGAATTCATCGTGACGACCTGGTCTTTGAAATAGACGGCCACCCTGCAAGAACAACTGCATCTCAGGGTCAGCAAAAGTCTTTCCTCGTTGCACTTAAACTGGCAAAATTCGGATATATAAGCCGTATGAACGGTTTCCCTCCGGCTTTGCTGCTTGATGATATCTTTGATAAATTTGACCAGGGAAGGGTAGAGGAGATTATAAAGCTTGTGAGTTCTGGCGAGTTCGGACAGGTATTTATTACCGATACCCAGCAGGAACGTATACACCGAATACTTGATAACTCAGGCATTGATTTCCGTCTTTTCCGGATAGGTCGGAAAGGCATTGAAGAAGAGATCAGCAACGGAAAGAAAGAAAGCCATGCGAAGAAATAAAACACAGTCTCTTGAAGAAGTGCTGGCTGACCTTATCAAAGAGTATAAGATCGGGGCAAAGCTTAAGGAGGCATCTATAATCAATACCTGGAATTCCGTAACGGGAAAAGCTATATCATCGCGTACTTCAAGGGTTTATATCAGAGAGGGAGTATTGCATATATATCTGACCTCTTCAGTAGTTAAAAATGAACTTATGATGCTGCGCGAAGCACTGCGTGAACAGCTGAACAAAAAAGCAGGGGAGGAGGTAGTCAGGGAAATAGTTATCCACTGATCACCTTACTGTATAACGGCCACTTTTAATCAGGATATCCTTTTTAAATCCTTTTACAGAAACAAACTGATAGTTACTGTCAAGATATGTCAAAGACGCAGAATTTTCAGTAATTATTATATGTATCTCAGCCTCAGGATCATTAAAAAGTAAAGCTTCTGCCATCAGGAATACTTTTTCTGCCCCGTCACCGCGGTTGAAATTCCAGACCTCATCAGGCTGAGCCATACGGCTTCCATCATATATTGATTTGTCTGCCAGCTTTGAGATCATTGAATAAATCTCGTCAGGCTTCTTGTCTTTAAAGTGATTGTGGCATACAGGGTTGCGCTCCAGGGCAGCTTTAATGAATGGTCTCCAGTCCGTTTTTAACATATCACGAAATGTGTATACTGTTAATAAGGCCACTTCAGAACAGCAAGCAGATGATTCAACTCTTTCTGTTATTTGTTCACGGGTATCAGAAAGGCTTATTATGGGATAAGGCATTGTAAGGAATTTCTTATCTGATGAAGGCAGCTGGGGTTTGGTTGTAATGAACTTTCTGATTTCACTGAACATCCGGTGACTGCATTTCTCAGGCTCAGGATGAAACAATTCGAAGTATTCTTTTTCCATATCCTTAAGCGGCATTCCCTGATGATTTCTTAAGAAATCCTCCATTTCATTGAGCATTATCTTGCCAGTGATGGGATTTACACTAAACTCCTCACCGTCTATCTCTTCCAGAAGCTTGTCGCGTGTGTCGGCATTGACACTGAATTTTGAAGTGTGTTCATATTCGAACATCTTTTCCAGATCAATATACTTTGAAATTCCCTGGCTGACATATCTGAACTGAAACAGGCTCTTGCATTCCTTCTTGAATCTCAAAAAGTTAATAAAGATGGCAGGAGTAAGATCTGTAGATACAAAAGCTGATAATTTCTCAGCAAAATGGTGATAATGCAACGGATCAATGGTTGCATCGTCATATACTGTATGTATATATCCGGTTACGTGAGATACAATAGTGACCTTTTCATGCTCTACCGCACGTCGTGCCTTTTCTGAAAGTGCAGTTCCGTTAAACCACATATTTTTGGTCATTATCCGCCTGTTGTTTGTTATCAGGCCCTCTTTCTCATCAATGAAATTCTGAGAGTGCAGAGGTGTAGCCAGAAGATAAATCTTCTCTAGAGGTATGCGTCCGACAACAAACATTGCAGCTGCATAGAGGGCCGCCAGACTAACACACTCCCCGGCACCGGTAGTGAAATGCTCTTTGTGTCTGAAGGCAGTCATAGCCTCAATGGTCTCTGTCTTCCAGTAAGGTATAACATCACTGTTGT
>CAZGDJ010000035.1:0-11564 GCA_964524635.1 uncultured Rikenella sp.
TCCATTCCTTCCCAAGGTAGTGTTAACCGAATTGCTGCTGTTTAATGAAACTGTTAAGGTAGGAGAAGTCATCAATAAACAGGTTGTTCTCAAAGAGCCCATTTATAAGGCAAAGGAGATTGAGCTGTCTTATAAAAACAACATCATCACATTTCAGTTTGCTGCACTCCATTATGCACAGCCATCCCAGAATGAATATGCTTACTACCTGGAAGGTTTTGAAGATACCTGGAATTATTCCGGCAATCGTAGATATGCAACCTACACCAACCTGGATCCCGGAAAATATACCTTCAGGGTTAAGGCTTCCAACAATGATGATATCTGGTCGAAGGAGGAAGTTGCATTGTCTGTTATCATTACGCCACCCTGGTGGGAAACGCGTTTTATGAAAATTGCTGTTGCGGTTTTATTGATTCTGATAGTTCTGGGTGTTTTCAGAATCCGCCTCCGCCTGCTGAACCGTCAGAAAAAATTGTTGCAGGTTACTGTTGACAAGCGAACAGAGGAATTGCAGCAACTCAATACGCTGCTTGAAGAAAAGCAGGAGGAGATCCTGATGCAAAATGAAGAATTGCTTAAACATCGTAACAACCTTGAGGAACTGGTTAATGAGCGTACAAAACAGCTGGAAAAAGCGAAACAAAAAGCTGAGGAATCCGATCAACTGAAGTCTTCATTCCTGGCTAACATGAGTCATGAGATCCGCACTCCCATGAATGCCATCCTGGGATTCTCTTCACTACTTAAAGAAAGAGATTTCAGCGAAGAAGAGAAGGAGGGATTCATCAGAACAATCAACCAGAGCGGAGAAACCCTCATGTACCTCATTGATGACATCCTGGATATATCGATGATTGAGTCTAACCAGCTTGTAATGAAACCTCAATATGTAGGTGTAAACAAGGTAATGACAGAATTGGAAGAATTTTGGCGATTAAAGAATGAAAAAGGGTTGACAATTGAATTTGTTAACGACAATGACAAGGATTTGATCCTCCATATCGATCCAATCCGCTTTCAACAAATCATGAACAACCTGATCAGCAATGCCATGAAATATACACATGAGGGATTCATCAGGTTTGGTTACGAGGTAATAGACAAAGATATCCGCTTTTTTGTTGCTGATTCAGGAATCGGCATTGATCCGAAGTATGGCAGAAGCATATTTGAGCATTTTTTCAAGATTGAGGCAAATTCCGAGAAAATATACAGGGGTACAGGAATCGGATTGTCTATTTGCAAAAGACTGGTTGAAATGCAGAATGGAAAAGTCTGGGTGGAATCAACACCCGGAACCGGTTCAACCTTTTACTTTACAATACCCTACACAGACCATAAGGGGCAGCGTACTGAGGATAAAACGAAAAGTGATCGGGTATCATCCCTGTCTTTGGAGAACTTCTTCTATGTGATTGCAGAAGACGAACCTGCTAATTATGAAATCCTGGTAAGAGTGTTACGCATTCCTGAAGAAAAGCATTTCTGGGGAAAGAATGGCAAAGAGGCGGTTGCCTTTATTGAAAAGCAAAACAACTACAAAAACATCCTGGTACTCATGGATATTAAAATGCCCGTGATGAATGGTTATGACGCGTTATATCTGATTAAAAAGATCAACAGCAATATTCCAGTTATTGCGGTAACTGCCTATGCACTCAAGCACGAAGAAAAAGAGATACTCGCAAAAGGATTTGATGGGTACATGTCTAAGCCAATTAAGGTTGAAAAGCTAAGAGAGATTATCGGCAAGATTCGAATGAATCAGTAATAAACCCAGGGAGGATTTTGAATAACAGTAATTATTTAGCCCGGTCCACCCGATTTCTGTGTTTCGCCGGGTTTTGTGTATGTAGGATTCTGTTTCTGCACAGAATATCGGAGCCAATCAGGTTAATGCTGCTATACAGCAATTGAACAACGCAACTAACTATGAAACCGGTAAATCATATTCCCAGATTCTTTATGATGATTCTGTTTATAATGCGAGGGTAAAATATATCAATGTCTGGCGGAGAGAATCCGATGGCACCTATAAGTTTGATGTTGATTTCTGGAACAGAGACAGCAAATAAGGCATTAATTAAACTCATTATAACCAATTATTTAACAGCAATATGATCGATACTAAAATTACTATCCGGAAAGCTACGGAAAAAGATATTGAGACTTTAACAGAGTATCGGATCATCTTTCTTAAGGAAACATACGGAGTTCCCTCTTCTGTCAGGGAGTCTCACCTAAGAAAGTCTTTATCAGAATACTTTGCCCGGTCATTAAGAGACCAGTCATTCATTTCATGGATTGCTGAATTTGGTAATAGACCGGTAGGATTCAGCGGGCTTGTCATTCGTGAACAGCCTGGCAACTTTGATGTCCCCAATGGCAGAACAGGTTATATTCTGAACATGTTCACACTGAAAGAATTCCGGAAAAAAGGGATCTGCAATGTCCTGTTTCAAAAGCTGATTGATGAATCCAGGCGGCTCAGGCTTGATAAAGTAGAGCTCCATGCTACCAATGACGGAGAACGGGTTTACCGGCAGTTTGGATTCACAGAGCCCCATGATAAAGCTCTTGAACTTAAACTATTATATAGTTGAATACTGTGAGCCACATATTTTCGACGGGCTATTCTAAGGGTATCTGAGCTTTTAAAAGGTCTTTTATTGGAATATCCCTTATTTGATAAATTTCTTTCTCACATGATAACTAAAACTCCATTCGTATTTATTCTCCTGATGCTTATGGCATTCTCGGGAGACGGACCATATAAAGATGGAAATTACAAAGGTATTTCCAGGTCGGTTTACACTGATGAACCATATTACGGACATTCTGATATTACCGTCAAAGACGGTAGGATCATTAAAGTAAAATTCTTTGTCCGTGACTCTGTAAAACACGAATATTTTGATGAAAAGTATGAAAAGTACTTCGCTGATAACGCTGAATATATAAAGCAATGCAGAAGTGACTGGAAAGGAGTCAGGGCTTACCCTGACAGCCTGTTGAAATATCAGTCACTGAATAAAGTAGATGTTATCAGCGGCGCTACCTGGTCATATAAAATATTTAAAGCTTCAGCACAGGAAGCCCTGTCGGGAGCAGAATATCCTAAATAAAATGCAACTTTGAAAAGAATATCAGCTATAAAGAAGGTCTGTAAGCTGCCTTCAGAGTCACTGTCGCAGCAATACCTTAGGTATCTCCTGTCAGTGGGATAACTATTTTGTGGTAAGAGAAGAACTTCAATAACCGTTACTCAAAACCGGATAATCATTAAATCAAATATTTATATTTGGTATAAATACATTTATTATGTCAAAGTAACTTATTCTTATCTGGCTTATGCTGGTAATCGGTTCAGGTTTTTGTACCGGACAAAAAGACTTCAGGACCGGATATGTTATCACCAATAGCTCAGATACAGTTTATGGACTTATCAATCTGAAGTCAAATTACCAGAACAGCAGATCATGTGAATTTGTAAGTGAAAATAATTCTATGCCGGAGGTATATTCACCAAGAGACATTGTGGGTTACAGAATCGAAAACAGCAAGTATTATTTATCGCGTGTGATAAATAAAGACAATGAATTACAAATTGTTTTTCTTGAATATCTCGTTGATGGCATAGTTGACCTCTTTTATTTAAAGGATTTTGAGGGAGACTATTTCTTTATTGAAAAGGAAGGAGTCTTGTATCAGTTGTCCAATGAAGACAAGAAGGTAATAGCAAATGATGATGTTTATGAAGTTAAATCGAACCAGTATAAAGGTGTTTTGAGTTCTCTTTTCAAGGAAAGCCCCTCAGCATTAAGGAAAATTAATACCACTCCCTTCAGCTACAAGCCCCTGATAGATTTAACAAAAGATTACCACAATGAAATCTGCACACACCAGGAGTGCATTGATTATACAAAGTCTTCAAAAACAAAGATATGGATTGAGCCATTTGCCGGGATTAGTTATACAATGATGGGACTTAATCTTTCTGAAAAGCATACTAATGATCTCGGGATTTGTTATGGCATGAATATAAGGTTCATTCCTTTCAGAAGCCACTACAGATGGAACTTGCTCGCAGGTGTAAGTGTTTTATCGAATAACTTGAGAGGCACTTTTAATGATGATCTGGATAGCCTGGTCTATATCTCTACTGAGTTTAATACTGTACGCATACCCATTACCGTGGAATACAATTTTCCCGGCAAAAATATTCAGCCATTCCTCTCACTGAGCTACTGTACAAATCTTGTTCATATTAAAGATTATCATACAAGATATGAGGATTATCCCATTCAATCTTATTTGCTTAGAAAAGTCCATTTTGAACCTGGCATTTCGTTTGCTGCCGGATTCAGACATAACCTAACTGAATCAGCTTATTTAATGCTTAAGAATGAAATTGAAATAAAGCACTTGAATTCCTATATTTATTCTTCTGAATATACAAATGAGACTCCTAAGTTATTCTCAGATATGTTAAGCATAGGATTCGGATTCAATATTAATTAATCCTCGAAGCTTTTATTCACGAAAATGAAAATCCTGTTCCAGAGTATAATAATCCTACTTATTGTAGTTTCAGGCATTACCCCGCCTGAAGACTATCATAACCCTGAACGGGAACTACAATCAATACTAAAGGAGTATCCTGCAGACTCCGGCGACTTGTCAATAATCATTGATAAATCCGGTTACAGACTTTCGGTTAAATACGATACTGTTGTGTTGAAAGAGTACCCGGTTGTCTTTGGAAGGAATTCTGTTGGTGACAAACTAAGACAGGGTGATAAATGTACCCCGGAAGGTACATTCTTTATGAAAGATAAGTATCCTCATTCGAAATGGTCAAAATTTATCTGGCTTAATTATCCGACTGACGAATCATGGCGGAAACATAACCTTGCCATACAGCAGGGTAAGATTCCTGCAAACTCAAAAATCGGAGGCGAAATCGGAATACATGGTGTGCCTGCAGATATGGATTACCTGATTGACCTTCGTTATAACTGGACGGAAGGATGCATATCGATGAAGAATAAAGATATCGAAGAAATCTACAGGTGTATTTCGAAATCAACACCAATAATAATACAGAAGTAAAGGCCTGAACATAAGATGTTGAATGTCATTCCGTTATTGTATTTTGCTTTTGCACAGACCATTCAGCCTTCAGTGAATTACACCCAAGGGCAGGATATTGATATTAGAGCTATCTACCTTACAAGCGGGGCAGACAAGTATATATCATATAATATCTTTGAACTGGCATTGGAGGGAATGCAAAAAATAAATGACCTTGCGGATAAATCTGTTATAACAATTATAGATTACTCCCAGCCATCATCAAAGGAAAGGTTCTTTGTCTTTGATATTGAAAATAAGAAGATAATATTTAAGACGCTTGTTGCGCATGGAAGGAATTCCGGCGAGGAAAAGGCTGAGAGTTTTTCGAATAATTCAGATTCAAAAAAGAGCTGTATAGGGTTCTTCAGAACTGCTGAAACATATTATGGCAAACATGGATACTCATTAAGCCTCGATGGCCTTGAAGCCGGGATAAACGACAACGCAAGAGCAAGATCAATAGTCATTCATGGTGCAGATTATGTCAGTCCGGATTTCATTGAAAAATATGGAAGGCTGGGAAGAAGCTGGGGATGTCCGGCACTGCCGGTTGGAATGTCAAAGGAGATTATTGACAGGATTTCTGAAGGAAGCTGCATCTTTATTTATGGTGGTGACCCGGAATATCTGAAGAATTTAAAAATCATTATTCGGTAATAGCCTTGTTCATTATAACAGACAATCGACCTTTTACAAAGAGGTTCTTCATTTTTCTTATCAAATCTTTTTGCATCTATTGAAAATTAATATCTTATTACGGAAAATTTGATTAGAAACTAATCAAACTATTAGTATTAGGTTAATAATTAAAAACTCTGTTATGAAAAAAATGATTTCCTGTTGCGGATTAAACTGCGAAACCTGTGATGCAAGAACTGCTACAATCAAGAATGATGATTTACTAAGAAAATCTACCGCTGAAAAATGGAGCACCGGTTTTAATGCTACTATAACCCCTGAAATGATTAACTGCACAGGGTGCAGGGAGGAAGGAGTAAAATTTAGCTACTGTGATATGTGCGAAATAAAGAAGTGTGTGAATGCCAAAGGATTTAATACCTGTGGAGAGTGTGAAGAGATGGAAACATGCAGTATTGTCGCAGCAATTCACAAGTCTGTTCCGGAAGCAATAACGAATTTACGGAATCTAAATTGACCTGAACATACTAGACCTTCATTAAATATCAAATCTGAATTTCCATAGGCCTGTGTCAGCCTGAGGATTATTGACATAAATGATTCTGTTAAGCATTAACAGAATCGTATCAGTTGATAATGTTACATCGCAGGGCTACCCGTATGATGAAAATCCTTAGATTTTTATTATCTCTGCAGTCTGAAGTTTAACTTTATTTCAGCGTACACAGGCATGAATGCCAGGTGCTGATTTAATAATACATGTTTTAATGAAGGCAAAGAGGACTGTAAGAGGTTTATTGATAGTGATCTTCCTGGTAACAATTATCGGATCTGATCAGATTTGTAAAAGCATAGTAAGACAAAAAATTGACTATAATGAAAGAACCATTCTCCTGGGCAAATTTGTGACTCTTACCAGGGTTGAAAATACAGGAGCTTTTCTAAGCCTTGGAGACTCCATGCCAAGAATTCTGTACAAAATCCTGATGATCATCCTGCCTTTGGTTGTTATTGGATATGCTCTTTATTATATATTGACAAAAAACGATCTTTCCAAACTGATGGTTACCGGAATTTGTCTGATAATTGGCGGCGGACTTGGAAATATTATTGACAGGATAATTTATGGTTCCGTAACTGACTTTTTACAATTTGACTTTGTCTTGTTTCATACCGGTATTGTAAACATAGCAGATATCTCTGTAACGGCCGGGTTCTTTATTCTTCTTTATGAGATGTATTTTAAAAGCAGGATATTTAAACACATGACTTCTGAAAGTGATATTAAATAAATACTATTTTCAATTACCCGAAAATCCTTCGCTGCCACTATCCCATTTCTTTTGCAGAATTTAGCTAATCGATTATCATGAAAAGGCTTCTGTTGCTTACATTTTTCCTCGTTCATCTATTGAGCATTTATGGGCAAAAGGGCTATTATGTAAAAGATGGTTCTACGTTTGCCGGTATCAGGATAATTGACAATGGAGATATTCAAAATGCCAGACAATGTCAAGTTGAAATTAATGAGCAGGTAATCCATTATTCACCTGAAGAGGTTGAAGAGTATGGTTTCTATAAAAGAAACAATCAAGGTGAAAATTCTGTCTTTTCTGAAAATGGAAATTGTTACCTGTCAAAAAAAATTACTGTAAATAATGTTGAACAAAAGGTATTTCTTGAGAGACTATGCCAGGGAAAAATAAACCTTTATTATTGGAATTATGGCAAAGGAAAGAAATTCTTCCTGGAAAAGGATTCCTCTCAACTGATTGAAATCCCCAGAAAAAACACCGAAAACAAGACCTATAAAGAATTGCTTCAATTCTATGTTCAGGATTGTGAAAATGTGACAGATGATTTAGAGGTAATTAATTATACCAAAGCTGCATTATCCAGATTTACAAATCAGTACAACACCTGCACCAGGAAACCTTTTCCTTTTTTTAAATATGGAGTTTTTGCAGGATACACTGCATCTAAACCTTTTTCCTTGAATAGTTCCTATGTATATACAAAAAATGTGAATTTTCATTTAGACAATTCTTTCGTCTTTGGTCTTTTCATGGATATCCCCATTAATCTAAGTTCTTTTTCTTTACGCCCGGAAATATATTATCAAAAAAACGGCTTTACGGGCCATATGGAAAACTCCAGCTTTTTGTATGATTATACCATGAATTCAACCTCGGTTAATATACCGCTCTTATTCAGATATACTTACCCATCCTTGAAAATCCGTCCTTTCATTAATATCGGAGGAACATATGTCTATAACATCAAGAACGAAAACTCTGTATACATAGGCCCGGCTGATATTCATAAGGTAAATACCAGAAATTTATACTCTGATAAACAGATTGGATACTCATTAGGTGGTGGCATTCAGTATAATATTAATTTGAAGAAATCCCTGTTTCTGGAATTAAGATATAATAGTATGTTAATTTATAAAACTGAGACCTTCGGTATTAAGAGCTTCCAGACAATATGCGGTATTAACTTTTAGTTGTGGAAATACGATTAATCATTCCATGCCCTCTTTTATGCAACTACACCTCATCTCAGGCTGCAGAACAGACCATGATACTGATTCCGGAATGAGAATTATCTATTAAAATAGAGTTGAAGCATATAGATGAGTAAGAGTTCACAATCACTGCAGGATGAATATAAAGCAAGGATAAATAAGGTCCTTGACTACATTGAGTCAAATATTGACAGGCAATTTACCCTTGTTGAACTGGCTTCAGTAGCTAATTTCTCAAAGTTTCATTTTAACAGGATATTTCATGCTCTCGTAGGGGAGGCTCCTTTTCAGTTTATTGTCAGAGTACGTCTTGAAAAGGCTGTATCATTGATCTGTGCAAATCATAAGACAAGCATCTCTGAAATAGCTTTGAGATGCGGATTCAATGATCTATCGGTCTTCTCCCGTAATTTTAGAAACAACTTCACAACCTCTGCTTCAAACTACCGTAGACTTAATCATGAAAATAGCAATCTGAATCAACCCGATAGCAAGCATAAACAAACCGATGACAGGTCCTCAATGTACTTTTGTTCAAGTACTAACACAATAAAATGGAGGACAAATATGAAACTGAACAAAAGTATTGAGGTCAAAGACATGCCGAAAATGACTGTTGCTTACATAAGGCACATAGGACCCTACAAAGGCGATGACAAACTCTTTGAAACTATCTGGAATAAACTTTTCAGGTGGGCAGGACCCCGTGGACTCATCGGTGGTCCGGACTTTAAATCATTGGTTGTATATCACGACGATCCTAATGTTACGATCGAAGACAAACAACGAATGAGTGTATGCATTACTGTCAGGCCTGATACAAAAGTTGACGGAGAAATTGGAAAAATGGATATCGAAGCCGGGAAATATGCTGTAGCCAGGTTTGTCATCTCAGCCGCAGAATTTCAGCAGGCATGGGACTGGGTCTACGGGCAGTGGCTACCGGAGAGTGGTTACCAGCCTGATGATAAGCTGTGTTTTGAGATGTATCCGGAGGAGCCCAGAGACGGCAAGTTTACAGTAGATATTTGTGTGCCTGTTAAACCTCTTTAGAAAATCATTAATCTTTTGTTTGCAATATTGCCCGGACGTTTTTTTTTCGCCCGGGCAATGATTTTATTATAAAATTTTTCTGTAATTCCTGATACTGGATAATTGATATTACATTTATTGAAAATTCCTAAAGCGGCAAAATGAAAAAACTGGCAGTAATACTCCTGATTTACCTGATTCAGACAGGCTGTCAGGCTCAGACCTATCCATTCCAGGACGATAGCCTTAATGATGAGGAACGTCTTGATAACCTTATCTCTTTGATGACCCTGAAAGAAAAGATCAACTGCCTCTCTCCCATGCTATCTATACCGCGTCTTGGAGTAAAAGGCACAAAGATTGTTGAAGGCCTGCACGGACTTGCACTGAGTGGGGCGGCCAACTGGGCTGTGAAAGGTAAAGGCGAATCGGTGACAACAACATTTCCACAGGCCATTGGTTTAGCACAGATGTGGGATCCTCAGTTGCTTAAAAAAATTGCATCACTGGAAGCCGAAGAGTGTCGTTACCTGACGCAAAACCCTGAATATGCCAGCGCCGGATTAATAGTACTTGCACCAAACGCAGACCTTGGGCGTGATGTACGCTGGGGAAGGACGGAAGAATGTTATGGAGAAGATGCCTTCTTAACATCACGTATGGTGGTTTCTTTTGTTAAAGGCTTACAGGGAGACCATCCCAAATACTGGAAGACAGCTTCTTTGATGAAGCATTTTCTGGCTAACAGCAACGAAAACAACCGATTCATCAATTCTTCCGACTTTGATGACAGACTCTTCCGGGAATACTACTCCTACCCTTTCTTCAAAGGAATCACTGAGGGAGGCTCAAAGGCATTCATGACTGCCTATAATAGGTATAATGGGATCCCTTGCATTGTTCATCCTGTTCTTAGGAAAATAGCGGTCAACGAGTGGGGCCAGAACGGAATTATCTGTACTGATGGCGGAGCTTACCAGCAGGTCGTAAACCAGCATAAGTATTTCCCCGATCTGAAAACTGCAGCTAAAGGTTGTCTTGACGCAGGGATAACAATGTTTCTTGATGACTACAGACCACTGATCGAAGCAGTCAATGATGGTATGATTCAGGAAAAAGAAATAGACCAGGCTATCCGGGGCAATTTGAGGGTCTTGCTGAAGTTAGGATTACTCGATCAGTCAGGTGATAACCCATACATCAGGATTGGAATAACTGATACGGTTGCACCATGGGAAAAAGAAGAAACCAGAGAACTTGTACGTCAGGCAACTGCAGAATCAGTTGTACTGATGAAGAACGAGAATCAGACTCTGCCTCTTGATAAAGAAAAGATTAAAACCATTGCTGTCATTGGTCCGAGTGCAAAACTGGTGGTGCCCGACTGGTATGCCGGTACTCCTCCGTATAAGGTCTCAGTGCTGCAGGGTATTATTAACGCTGCTGGTGACGATGTGAAAATTCTTTTTGCAGCTTCAAATAAAGCAGACTCTGCAATAATAGCTGCAGGCGCTGCTGATGTGGCTATTGTCTGCGTGGGGAACCATCCTCTCAGTTATGGATTAGAATGGGAACAGAACCTGGTAGCCAGCGATGGCCGTGAGGCAATAGACCGGCAGGCCCTTTCACTTGAACAGGAAGATCTGGTGAAACTGGTCTATGCAGCTAATCCAAATACTGTACTGACCATTATATCAAGCTTCCCTTACACCATAAACTGGTCAGAAGAAAATATTCCCGCTATTCTTCATATCTCACAATCCAGCCAGGAGCTGGGAAACGGACTGGCTGATGTAATTTTCGGCAAGTACAG
This sequence comes from uncultured Rikenella sp., assembly GCA_964524635.1. Classification (GTDB taxonomy): domain Bacteria; phylum Bacteroidota; class Bacteroidia; order Bacteroidales; family VadinHA17; genus SR-FBR-E99. Next base: position 11,154 of record CAZGDJ010000035.1, read on the forward strand.
TCCTGCAGGTCGTCTGGTGCAGACATGGCCAACATCAATTGACAGGTTATTGCCGATTCTCGAATATGATATACGTAAGGGCCGGACTTACCAGTATGACAAATCAGAACCGCTTTTCCCCTTTGGACATGGCCTTACATATACCTCTTTTAAATACTCTGACCTTAAATTCAATAAACAGGCGAAAGAAGGTGAAATAGTTAACGTATCATTAAGGCTTGATAATACAGGTAACTATGACAGCGATGAAGTAGTTCAACTTTATGTCAGTTTCCCAGATTCGAAGGTTGAACGTCCGGCAATTGCTCTCAAAGGATTCAGCAGGGTAAATGTAAAAAAAGGGCAGTCTCAGATCGTTACTATTCCTGTTAAGACAGAAGATCTGAAATACTGGGATGTTGAAAAACATGC
>CAZGDJ010000035.1:11574-15145 GCA_964524635.1 uncultured Rikenella sp.
TCTCGAAAAAGGAAAGGTAAATATCTCTGTCGGAGCATCATCGGCTGACCTGCGGCTAAAGGGCAGCATTATGATACAATAACAAAAAATCATATTTTAGAAACAATTAAGTTCGGCTGCTCGCCTGAAAGATCAGGTCAGAATAAAAAAAATAATATAATATGATTCAAAATTTATAAAATGAAGAACACAGAAAAAAGAAATCTCAAAGTCGGAATCGTCGGTTACGGTAATTTAGGCAAGGGTGTTGAACTGGCCATTAAACAAAACCCTGATATTGAGCTGGTGGCAATTTTTACCAGGCGATTGCCTGCAGGCTTAGGCAGCAATTCAAAAATAGTATCTGTCTCACAGTTGGAAGAATACAGAGGGAAAATCGATGTAATCATACTTTGCGGTGGCTCAGCCACTGACCTTCCGGAGCAAGGACCAGCGTTTTCAAAGATGTTCAACACTGTTGACAGCTTTGACACTCACGCTATAATCCCGGAGTACTTCAAAAAGGTTGATGAATCATCAAAATCAAATAAAACATTAAGTCTTATTTCATGCGGATGGGACCCGGGGCTGTTCTCTCTTGCAAGAATTCTTGATATGAGTGTATTGCCACAAGGCGAAACATATACCTTCTGGGGCAAAGGAGTAAGCCAGGGGCACTCTGATGCTATCAGGCGTGTCCATGGTGTTAAGAATGGCATTCAATACACCGTTCCTATTGAAAGCGCACTTGAAAGAGTCCGGTCCGGAGAAAATCCAAAGCTTTCGACCAGAGAAAAGCATCTCAGAGTATGCTATGTGGTAGCAGATGAAGGAGCCGATCTGGCGATGATTGAGAGTACTATCAAAAAAATGCCGAACTATTTTGATGAGTATGATACTTACGTGAATTTCATTACTGAAGAGGAAATGGGAAAAAACCATTCCGGAATGCCTCATGGAGGGTTTGTGATCCGTTCCGGCATTACAGGGAAGGGAACAAAACAGAAAGTTGAATTCAACCTGAGCCTGGAGAGTAATCCTGAATTTACTGCAAGCATTCTGGTTGCCTATGCAAGAGCTGTAGGAAGGATGGCAGGAGAGGGTCAGACTGGCGCCCTGACAGTTTTTGATATTCCGTTTGGCTATCTCTCTCCTATGTCACCGGAGGATCTTAGAAAAAAATTATTATAGGACTTAGATAAAAACTAAATGTTGGACCTGAGTTTAAAATATCAGCTCAGATAGTTTATTATGAAACTTGAAGATATTGGATACAACGCAAAACTCGAAGCATTCAGGGTTGAAAACAAACTTGATAGTTACGACGTTGGCAGAGTCATAGCTGAGCATAAAGAAAGATATATTGTAAAAACAATCATGGGGGAATTTGATGCTGAGATAACAGGTAATATGCGTTTTTCAGCAAAAAACCGCGAAGATTTTCCGGCTGTCGGTGACTGGGTTGCTGTAACAGTTTTTGATCCTGATCTGGCAATAATTCATAATATCCTTCCAAGATCATCTGTAATCAAACGACAGGCAGTGGGGAAGTTCGGAGAGGTTCAGGTAATTGCAGCAAATATTGATTATGCATTCCTTGTACAGGCTGTAGACCGTGATTTCAACGTCAACAGACTTGAAAGATACCTGACTATCTGCAACTCATCAGATGTAAAGCCAATAATCGTACTGAGTAAGACTGATTTAATTGATAGTTCAAAGCTTGGTGAAATTGTTGAAAGTGTTAAATCAAGAATCACTGATGTACCGGTAATTACGATAAGTAATGAGACTCAGAACGGATATGAGGCAATAAGAGAATCTATTATAAAAGGAAAAACATATTGCATGCTAGGCTCATCAGGAGTCGGGAAATCTACCTTACTGAATAACCTTTCCGGCAGAACTTTAATGAGAACAGACACAATAAGTCAGAGTACAAACAAAGGAAGACATGTCACCACCCACAGAGAACTTATCATTCTTGAATCAGGTGGTATTCTGATTGACAATCCGGGCATGAAAGAAGTCGGAATTACAGATTCGTCCGGTGGACTTGAAGCTACATTTGATGTTTTTGTTAAGCTATCCCAGAAATGCAGATTCAAAGACTGCACCCATACAAATGAAGCAGGATGCCATGTCATTGAAGCGGTTAAAAAAGGTGAAGCAGACAAAGCCTCTTATGAAAATTACCTGAGAATGGAAAAAGAAAAAACTTATTTTGAATCAACAGTAGCTGAAAGACGTAAGAAAGACAAGGATTTCGGGAAAATGATGAAAAACTACAAGAAGGATATAAAGAGAAACACATGAGGAGAATAATAACTGTTCTTTTTGCCGGTTTGATTCAGTTCTCAGTATTTTCCCAGGAAGGCTGCCAGACTATCAGGGTGACTGAAGACATTGAGTTAATTAAGTTGTCGGATAATGCTTATATTCATGTTTCATATATCACTATGGCAGGTTATGGCAGGACTGCTGCCAACGGTCTGATCTTTATTGATGGCCGAGAAGCTTTTCTTTTTGACACTCCCTGGAATGATTCTTTAACATGTGACCTGTATAAATGGATTACTGATTCAATGAACCTGAAACTCGCCGGCTTTGTCCCAAATCACTGGCATGAAGACTGTATGGGTGGCTTGAGCTTTCTGCAGAAAAAGAATATAAAGACTTATGGAAATCTATTGACAACAGATATTGCTAAGTTGCATGGACTGCCTGTTCCGCTTGAAGGATTCAAAGATTCATTAGAACTAACTCTTGGAGACAAACTGATCAGATGCTATTTTCTAGGTGCTGCGCACTCTATGGACAATATTATTGTCTGGATACCATCAGAGAAGATCCTGTTTCCCGGATGCATGGTTAAAAGCCTGAACTCAACCAATTTAGGAAATACAAAAGACGGAGACTTAAATGCATATCCCAATACTATAAGAAAGCTGCTTGACAAATTTCCTGATGCTGAAATTGTTATCCCGGGGCATGGCCTGTATGGTGGTCCTGAGCTAATAAAACATACTTTAACATTAACAGAAAAAGATTTGCAGGTTTCACCTGCCATATATCCAAAAGCTATTAATCCTATTGTTGAATAAAAAGCAAGATTGTTATGAAAAAAGCAAATTACTTGTTGCCGGTAATTGGTTCCCTTTTCCTTACTGGTTGCACCTGGCTGTTTTACGAAAGGATCCAGGAATTCGATGATGAGTTTAAGAACACAAAAAAGGTCATAGCCCGAGTCGACATAAGACCCGAGGAAAGGAGAACTGAGGTAAATTATGCGAAAGTCATTTTCGAGAGAAATCTGACAGACAAACAGGAAAATGTAAAGGCCTACTTCGTCATTTCACGTGCCTCAACAAGCTTTAAGGTTGAGAATCTGGGATATCTGAAAGCTTCAGCCCAGACATTTGAACTGCCAGTTGAAAGAACGACCACTGAATTAAAATCCAGAACTGAGACTTCTTTTTCAACATATTCACAATCCGATAGTACCGGAGTAAGAACTGGTGTGAATTCTGATACAGACGAGCGTATCTGGATTGATGATAAATTCATGATCAACCTGACACCGGAAATGATT
>CAZGDJ010000036.1:0-9933 GCA_964524635.1 uncultured Rikenella sp.
AGTGTTCTGGCGGAAGATAACCACATCAACCATCGGTTCTTCAACTTGTTCTGTTTTTCCTCTTCTTACAAAGTTCAGAGGATTTCCTTTATAGCTTTTGCAGGGTCTGACGCAAATATCAAGTCCGAAATGCTGGCGCAATCCGACTATTGGACTGCTATAGGAGTATCCTTTGCCCTGAAGTTCAGGAGATAGTTCGGCACTTGCCTCATCCTTGGGCTTTGAGGTAATAGCGCCAAACAAAGCGATCTTATGCTTTGCAATAAGATCTATGGTGCGTTGTGGAAGAGGATTTCCCTCTTTGCACCAGAAATCCCATCCAATATCACCATATATATATTCAGCATCAAAACCGGCAGCATCAAGAACTCGTACTGCCTCTTTAAGCACTATGGCTCCAATACCATCACCAGGTAGTGCCACAATTGTACGTTTTGCCATATTGTTAATCTTTGTTTTTAGTTATGGTTATCCGGTAAAAATATACCTTTTATTGAGTATAAAAAATGATATTTTAGCAGAAAACTCAGGTTGCTTGCATTATAAAAAAACTATATTTGCGCCTGACAAATTTATTACTATAAGGAATTCAAAATGGGGATATTGGGGGAGATAAAACCTAAAAGAGTTTGGAGCTATTTTGAGGAAATATGCAAAATACCACGGCTTTCAAAGAATGAAGAAAAGATTCGGAGATATCTTATAGAGTTTGCGAAGGCAAATAAACTTGACTGGAAAGAAGATAGTGTAGGGAATATTGTCATTATCAGAGAAGCATCACCGGGGATGGAGAAAGTCAAGACTGTGGTGCTTCAGAGCCATCTTGATATGGTGGGTGAAAAAAATGCAGATTACAGTCACAATTGGGAAGAAGATCCTATTGTACCGGTAGTTGATGGTGAATGGGTTGGTGCAAGTGGAACAACACTCGGAGCAGATGATGGCATAGGCATTGCCTCCCAGATGGCCATACTGACTGATCCCTTTCTTAAGTGCGGGAAAATTGAATGTCTTTTCACTGTTGATGAAGAATCAGGGATGACGGGTGCAATAAATCTAAAACCTGACTTTATCACGGGTAAGATTCTTTTGAACCTTGATTCTGAAGATGAAGGGATTTTGTTTATAGGATGTGCAGGAGGTATTGACACACAGGCATTTCTTTCATATACCTCTGTTCAGGTAACACCTGGCTACAAGGCAATGACTGTTTCGGTCACAGGACTTCATGGTGGCCATTCCGGAGATGAGATTCATAAAGGATATGGCAACTCCATTAAAATTATAGCTCAGTTACTTCAAACTCTTGAGAAGAAATATAATATTAACCTGAGCCGATTTACCGGAGGAAATCTTCGTAACGCAATACCAAGAGAAGCTTTTGTAACAATTGTTTTTAATCCTTCCCATGAAGAAGCTATCCTTAATGATATTGCTGATTTTCTGCGTGTTATAAAGGAATCATTCGGCACTCTTGAGCCTGATATTATGGTTATGGCAAAGCCATCAGAGACGCCTTCAGTTGTTATAGATCCAAACACACAGCACAAGCTGTTGAATGTTTTAAATATTGTGCCTCACGGAGTGCTTGGATGGTCAAAAGACATGGCAGACCTGGTTGAGACCTCCACTAACCTTGCTACTGTAAAGATGACAGAAGAAAATCAGATTCATATCGTTACAACACAAAGGAGCTCTTCTGCTGAGGAAAAACACTTTGCTGCAATGACGACTGAAGCATGTTTTGACCTGGCAGGAGCAAAAGTGACTCATTCAGACGGTTACCCGGGGTGGAAGCCAAATATGAATTCGGCTATTCTGAAGCTGATAATTGACTCTTACAGGAAGTTATTTGGCAAGGTTCCGCAGGTAAAAGCTATTCACGCAGGCCTCGAATGCGGTCTCATACTTGAGAAATACCAGGGAATAGATATGATCTCATTTGGCCCTACTATCAGAGGAGCTCATACCCCGGAAGAAAGAATTGAGATTGCCACTGTTGAGATGTTCTGGGACTTACTTATAGATGTCATCAGGCATATACCTGAAGAAAGCCAGGACATTGCTTAAATTTCTATTCATAGACTTCAAAGTCGTCATGGGCTGCCCCGCATACAGGGCATATATATCCTGAAGGAAGATCCTCAAAAGTCACTCCTGAAGGTATACCTGATTGATCATCACCTGATTCCGGGTCATATATCCACCCGCAAACTGTGCACCTGTATCTTTTCATAACATTTTATCTTTAGCATAGAGTATTAGTACTTATCAGGATTTAACCTTACGAACAGCATCAATAACTGTTCCATCAACCCATTTGATGGCAGCAACCACCCGGTCATCAAAGGCAGCCTTATCAGGCTTACCGCATATACTTTCAGCAATGTTCTTCAGCTCTTCAATGGTCATAACAGGCAAGCCCTTTCCTTTTACAGCGTTAAGAAGATCTTTACGACGAGGATTTATGGCAATACCTCTTTCAGTAACAATCACGTCTATCAGCTCACCTGGTCCGCAAAGTGTTGTAACGCGGTCGACTATCACAGGAATGCGGTCACGGAACAATGGAACAGGTATGATCACATTCCGCGCATGAAGACAATTCTGCCAGCCGCCGATTCCATGTAACAACAACCCGTCAGAGTGAGTCACTACATTACCGTTGTAGCTAGTGTCAATCTCCGTTGCACCGAGTATCATTATGTCCATCATGGCTGTCAGATTTCCCTTTGAATGATAGTTATAAGCATTAAAAACCGGGTACGGGATATGATTGGGATTCTTTTCAATTGATCTTACAGCTTCAAGATCAAAGGCTTGAGCATCAAGAATATATCCCATTTGTCCTTCTTCAAGCATCTGTACCATATATTTGGTGCTGCCACCAAAACCAAAACGGAATTTCCAGCCCTTCTTTTTCAGAATCTCATGAGCATATACTGCTATTGCAAGGCTTGTACCCCCTGCACCGGCCTGCATAGTGGCTCCGTCATGCAGCAGTCCTGATTTCTCAAGAAATGATGCGGTTAGCTCCGCTATCAGCAGTCTGTCGGGGCTCTTAGTAATCTGTGTAGTGCCTGAAACGATTTTCTCAGGTATACCTATTTTGTCAACTACCACCACATAATCGACATAGTTGCCTTCTATTTCCATCGGGAAACATGGAAGATCAACGAGATTATCCGTCACTACAATTACCCTGTCAGCATACATGTAGTCTGTTTTTGCATATCCAAGCACACCTGTCGCAGAAGGACCTCCGGTGCCTTTAGCATTGCCAAAGGAATCTGCTGAAGGAGCAGCAAGAACAGCTATATCGATCTTAACCTCACCGTCCTGTATTGCCTGTACTCTGCCGCCATGAGAACGCAGTACGGCCATGCCTTTCATTTTCCCTTCCGAAACAAATCTGCCCAGGGGACCATTCATGCTGCCCTCAATGTGATGGATGGTGCCATCTTCAAGATACTCAATTATCGGGTCATTGCAGGGAAATGAAGCTGAAGGCAGCCATACAAGATCCTTAATCTTCATTGATGAGGCAATGTCAAATATCTGGTTGCTTATCAGGTCTCCGTCACGTAAATGATGGTGGGTCGAAATAGTCATTCCATTCTTCAGTCCGCATTTTTTCAGTGCCTCCTTCAGCGAACCGACTACCTTATTGTTATCATCGGGATAATCGATGCAGGTCGGAATCGGAGGTGCATATTTGTTTCCCACAGGCCTGTGTTTGCCCACTCCCTTAAAAGGTATGGTCTTCACTCCGTTTATCTCATCCGGAACGAGCCTGCCGGCAGCGTTTTTAATCATCTTCATGACTGTCTCTTTTTGAATTAGCCTAATTTTGTTCCTCTTCCATCCAGTTGTCACTTAATAAACCCAGTTTCACGGCAAGATCGATAGTCTTTTCAGCCCTGATAACTACCGGCGGGTCAATCATTTTGGTACCAAGGGCTACAACACCCAGGCCTTTTGCCCTTGCTTCAATATATGCTTTCACAATTTTTTTTGCCTTTTCAATCTCATCCGGTGCCGGAGAAAATCCATTTCTTATTACTGCTATCTGCCTTGGATGAATACAGCCCATTCCTTCATAACCCATAGCCTTGGAAGATAGCACATTAGCCAGCAAGCCCTCCATATCTCCCACATCTGAGAAAACAGAGTCAATGGGCTGAATATGAGCAGCTTTGGCTGCAACTACCAATCGCTGGCGGGCATACAAAGACTCATTACCCTCCTTTGTGCGCTGCACCCCGAGGTCGGCTGTATAGTCCTCAAGGCCAATGGCCATTGCAACAACGTTCGGTGTCGCTGTTGCAATCTCAAATGCTTTCTCCACACCTGCAGCGCTCTCCAGAATTGGCATCAGGAATACAGGTGAAGGTTTCTTCTCCCCCTTTTTTATTGTAGCAATTCTCTTTTCCACAGCAATGAGAGTCTCCGCATCTTCACATTTAGGTACAAGAACAAGGTGAACATTATGCGGAATTACGTAATCAAGATCCTGCAATCCCCGTTCACCCTGGTTAATACGTACCATCCTTTCAGCACCATAAAAATTAACTGCTCTCAGGGCATTACGGACCAGTATCCTGGCCTCATCCTTCTTATCAGGAGCCACAGAATCTTCAAGGTCAAGTATCACACCGTCCGGAGAGTGAAGCCCTGCATTTAGAAACATCCCCGGATTGTTACCGGGCAGATATAATCTTGAGAATCGAAATCTGTCCCTGATGGATTTGTAGGTGTTTTCGGGAAGCATTTCCGGCAACCATGATGAAGAGGTACCTGTAAGAGCCCTTACTGCTGCTTCTACTCTTGCAGCAATTACAAAAGGCAGTGCACCGCTGTCTGCTACTGACATCTTTGCATTTTTAATGCCCAGATGCCGGAGAAGCTCCCGGCACTGCTTTTCAATAGCATTGCCGTACATGCTTTTCACCTTTGATTTGATATTCAAATTTATCCCTCCTGATTTTGTCAGTTCGAGGGTGACTTCGATATCAGACCTGACTTTAGGGCCGGCATTGCCGGTAATTACCTGTTTCATCTCAGCGGTATTAGGTAGTTCTACACAAACTTAAATAATTATTCCTTTACTAAATATGAGTTAGGTCACTGTCAAAAAAAGACCGTCGTCTCCGGCGGTCTATGTTATTTTATTCTTTCCGGTATTACCCGAGATACCCCAACAGGATACCTGCTGCAATTGCAGAACCAATGACTCCGGCTACGTTAGGACCCATGGCATGCATAAGCAGGTGATTTGTTTTATCAGCCTTCAAACCTTCCATCTCCGAAACACGTGCGCTGTCAGGCACAGCAGAGACACCTGAATTGCCAATAAGAGGATTAATCTTGTTGTCTGGAGGAAGGAAGAGGTTCATCAGTTTTGCAAATAATACACCGCTGGTTGTTGCCACTGCGAAAGCACAAGCACCAAGTCCGAAAATAAGAACTGATTCTTTAGTCAGAAAAATATCAGCCTGGGTTGATGCTCCGACTGTCAGACCAATCAAAATTGTAACTATATCAATAAGAGACGTTCGGGCTGTCTCAGCAAGACGCTTTGTCACACCTGATTCTTTCAGCAGATTACCGAAGAAAAGCATTCCAAGCAAAGGCAAAGCACTGGGAGAGATAAAGCAAGTGAGCAATAGTCCGAATAGAGGGAAAAGTATCTTTTCAGTTTTCGTCACCGCTCTTGGAGGTTTCATCCGTATAAGACGTTCTTTCTTGTTTGTAAACAATCTCATAATGGGAGGTTGAATAACAGGAACCAGCGCCATATAAGAATAAGCCGCAATGGCAATCGGACCAATAAGGTTCTTTACACTAGTACCATCAGGCAGAATATTTACTCCATTAGCGAGCCTTGAGGAAAGAAATATTGCAGTAGGACCATCAGCACCACCTATTATTCCTATAGCTCCAGCTTCCGGTGGGGCAAATCCCAGCAGTAATGCCCCGATAAATGTCACAAAAATACCAACCTGAGCTGCGGCTCCCAGAAGCAGCAACCTTGGATTGGAAATCAATGATGAAAAATCAGTCATTGCGCCTATACCCAGAAAGATGAGCGGTGGATAAATTCCTTTCAGAACGCCAAAATAGAGATAGTTAAGTACACTGCCACTTTGATAGATACCTACCTGAAGATTCATCCCTCCATCAGAAAAGAAGGGTATGTTTCCAATAAGTATTCCGGTTCCAATTGGAACAAGGAGAAGAGGTTCATATTCATACTTAATTGCCAAAAAGATAAACACCAGACCAACAACGATCATTATCAGGTTACCTGATTTGACATTTCTGAAACCTGTGAATGCCCAGAACTGGCTTAATCCCTGCACCAACTGTGATCTTTCCGGATCAACAGGCTGATACTGGGATACAGATGATATATTCTCTATCCCTGCAGCTGACAGTGCCTTTTCCTTTTCTTTTTCAGGCTTAACAAATGCTGTCCATGCCAGTGAGACGATAACCAGTAATCCCAGCATGGTCCATACTTTCCTCTTTGTCATCACTGGTTGATTTCGATTAGTACTTCATCCTGGAGAACTGATTGCCCGGGTGTTATCCTGACTGAGTTTATGACTCCTCCAATCTCTGCCTTGATGGCATTCTCCATTTTCATTGTCTCAAGTGTGCAGAGACTCTGGCCAGCGCTAACTGTATCACCCTGCCTGACAAGCACCTGGATTATGACTCCCGGAAGGGGCGCTTTAACCTGTACGGCAGGGCCTTCGCTTTTCCTGGCCTGAGCAGGAGCTGCAGCTTCTTTTGTCATTTTCTGTGCTGCAACAGCCGGTTTAGCTTTTGGCACAGGTACTTCTTTATGGAGCTCAACATTATAGGATGTGCCGTTAACTTCTATCCTTGCTTTGCTTCCCTCAATTTCCAGCACTTCAACGTCGTACTCATTGCCGTTTATCGTGAATTTGAAATTTTTCATTGTCTGATGCTTTGTTGAAGATACTAAAGGTTTTTCATGTGGTATAGTTTTGAACTCCAGGGCGAATATGTTCTTGACACACGCTTTATAGTAATAACGCCGCTCTCAACATCATGCAATTCATTGTAATATGAATACAATGCCATAGCAATTGCCGCATTCACCTCTCCGGTCATCATTGTCTTGGCCGTCTCAACATTTACAGGATCAATCCCTTTTTTACGAGCAAAACTTTTAAGTCTGAAATTCAGGATAAACGTCAGGACATACCTGAAAAAAAGATAAATGACAAGCAGTGACAGAAAAACAATCCCTATCCCAACAAAAACGATAATCCAGGATAAGGAATCAATTATTGCCGGGTTTACTAATGTCACTATTGACAGTTCCATAATCACTTATTTATAGCGGAATATTATTATGTTTTTTCATAGGTCTGGGATCCTTCTTTGTTGAAAGAGTGCGCAGAGCCCTTATTATTCTGAACCTGGTATTGCGTGGTTCAATGACATCATCAAGGTAACCATATCTGGCTGCTTCATAAGGATTGGCAAATTTATCGCGGTATTCAGCTTCCTTCTTAGCAACATAATCTTTACGTACCTTCGGGTCTTCTATCTCTCCGATTGCTTTTCCTTCAAGCACTTCTATAGCACCCTGAGGACCCATAACTGCTATCTCAGCTGTTGGCCATGCATAATTCAGGTCACCGCGAAGCTGTTTTGAAGACATAACACAATGTGCCCCTCCGTATGATTTGCGCAGGGTAATGGTTACCTTGGGTACATTGGCTTCACCATAGGCAAACATAAGTTTTGCTCCATGGATTATTATACCACCATATTCCTGTGTTGAACCAGGCAGAAATCCGGGCACATCAACAAGAGTGACAAGAGGAATATTGAAAGCATCACAAAAACGGATAAAACGTGCAGCTTTGCGTGATGCTTCTATGTCTAATACTCCGGACAGAAAACAAGGTTGATTTGCAATTATGCCAGCAGGCATGCCGTCAAATTTTGCAAAACCCACAACTATGTTTTTGGCATATTCGGAATGAACTTCGAGAAAATCTCCATGATCAGTAATCCTGGTGATAACGTCTTTTACATCATAAGGCTGGTTAGGGCTTAAAGGGATAATATCGTTCAGTTCATCATCAAACCTGTCAATAGGATCATCACATTCTGTCTGAGGCGGTTCTTCAAGATTGTTCTGCGGCATGTAGCTCAGGAGCTTGCGAACAAGCATTAATCCATCTTCATCATCATCAACAGTGAAATGAGCCACACCTGATTTTGAAGCATGTACTTTTGCTCCTCCAAGGTCATCAATGGAGATCTCTTCACCTGTGACAGTCCTGGCTACTTTAGGCCCTGTCACAAACATATAACTACTCTTACGGTTCATAATAATGAAGTCGGTCAGAGCCGGTGAATAAACAGCTCCGCCCGCACATGGTCCGAAAATGGCAGAGATCTGGGGAATGACTCCCGATGCAAGTATATTACGTTCAAATATCTCGGCATAACCGGCCAGAGAGCGCACGCCTTCCTGTATCCTTGCTCCGCCTGAGTCATTTATTCCGATGATGGGTGCTCCTACCTTCATAGCCTGATCCATGATCTTGCAAATCTTTTGTGCAAAAGTCTCGGATAGAGAGCCTCCGAAAACCGTAAAGTCCTGTGCAAACACGTATACCACTCTACCGGCTATAGTGCCGTGGCCTGTGATAACCCCGTCAGATAAGAATTTCTTATCGGCCAAACCAAAGTCTTCCGTGCGGTGAGTCACAAACATGTCATATTCTTCAAAGCTGCCTTCATCAAGAAGCATGTCAATACGTTCACGCGCTGTCAGTTTGCCTTTTAAGTGCTGATCTTCAATGCGTTTGTCACCACCTCCCTTACGAGCTTTCTCCCTGTAATCGAGAAGTTGCTTAATCCGTTCCTGGCTGTTCATTGCCCTGTAATTTTATTTATTTATTCTTCTTGTTTTCACAAAGTTCTGTCAGGACTCCAAATGTAGATTTTGGATGCAGGAATGCAATACTAAGTCCTTCAGCCCCGGACCTGGGTTTGAGGTCAATAAGCTTTACTCCTGCCACTTGCGCTTCTGTCAGTCTCTCTTCAATATTCTCCACAGCAAACGCTATGTGGTGTATCCCTTCTCCCCTCTTCTCCAGGAATTTCCCTATAGGCCCTTCAGGATCAGTAGATTCCAGCAATTCCAGTTTGGTCTGCCCTACCATAAAAAAAGCTGTCTTAACTTTCTGATCAGCAACTTCTTCTATATTATAACACTTTAATCCTAATATCTTTTCATAGAAAGGAATGGCTTCATCCAGTGAATTTACAGCTATGCCAATATGCTCAATGTGTGAAGGTTTCATCTCATAAAATATTATGCATTATGGAAATACAAATTAATACCCTTTAGCAGCAGGTTAAAAAGATAAAAATCATGTTTTTAAAATAATTCCCGGATGACCGGGCAAAAATCGCGAAATGGATATTATCCGGAAGTTTCAGAACGGAAAATCGTCAGTGGCATTTTTAATTTCCGTTGTTTCAGGTTTTATTGCTGCTTCATGAAGTGGGTTTCCATCAACGAAAATGGCCCTGTATGGTCGGGTAGGACATGCGTACTCGCATGCTCCGCAACCTATGCAAATCTCATCATAGACATCGGGGATCCTGAGTGTTCCTTCAAAAGGCACCATTGTGCAGGCTTTGGTAGGACAATGTTCGGAGCAAGCTCCGCAAGCAGTTCTCTCAGTGTTCACAACACAATTATCCTTAATAAACACAGCTTTACCTATCTGCACTATTTTCTTGGCCTCAAGAGCTAATGGCATTATTGCTCCCGTCGGGCATATTTCTGAACACTTGTTGCATTCATAATTGCAGAAGCCTTTTTTAAAATCCATCCGGGGTTCCATAATACCTGAAATCCCATACTCACTC
>CAZGDJ010000036.1:9943-15134 GCA_964524635.1 uncultured Rikenella sp.
CTGAAGGTTGTAATACATTTGTCGGACAAGCTGCTATGCAGAGCGAACATGCAGTACATCTCGATATAAAATTTTCCAGGCCCACAGATCCGGGAGGTGAAACAGGATACAATCTGTCTTCCTTAACACTTGTGTCGTTGGTATGGCTGATAACAGCATCCTGACCACGTGCTATCTGCGATGCTCCTGTAAGCAGAAGGATCGACCCGGCAATAAACTGCCTCCGAGATTTGTCAGTCTCATTCTCCTGTTCCTTCTTCTTCAGCCTGACCAGCCCGTATGAAATTGCTTTTTCGTTGCAGGCATCAACACAATTGAAGCAATCTACACACCGGCTGACGTCAACATGCTTATTCAGAAAGTCAATACATGATGATTTGCATGAAGATGCACATCTGCCACAGCGGGTACACTTTGACTCATCAAACTTAATCCTGAAGATTGACACTTTGCTCAGAAGACCAAGGAATGAGCCTACAGGGCATACAGTGTTGCAGTATAGTCTGCCATATGCAAACGAAAGAAAACCTATAAGGAGTAGCATCGCTGCCGGAAATGCATATACTGCCCATTCAAATGCCTGTATGTCAACTTTATAAACTGAATAAATATCAAACTTGGCGAGGATACCAGCAACCAGATTATTCAGTAACAGCACAACCGGTTTGGCAAAGTAAGTCATAAACCGTCCAAAGTTACTATATGGATCAAGCAGGGTAAACGCATAGATACTCCCCAATAACATGATGCCAAGAGTAAAAGCAAGAATAAAATAACGCAGTATGGTATAGGGTTTCTTATAGCCATATTTGCGGAACCGACGCTTGAAACTGCCCCCCACTCTGCTAAATACATCCTGTGTAATTCCAAGAGGACAGAGGAATGAGCAATAGCTCCTTCCCGTCAGCAATGTCAGTATCATTATAACAATAAAACCTGTGGCTGTGGCAATACCGGCGATGACAAATTTAAGCAATGAGGGTATAAACTGCAGATAAAGCAACGGGCCAAAATACTCTTCAGGAACCAGTCCTCTGAAATCAACAAACAAAAACGCAAGTATAAGCAATACCAGTGCCGAGATGATTACGCGAATATGTTTAAGAGCAGAGGATGTCATCCCTACATTTTAATCCTGTGGATGTTCATTGTTGCCAGGTCCATTTTACCCAGACCCATACCGGCAGCCAAAGATATATATCCGATTTTGGCCGGTTCAACACCCATCATTTTTGCACCAGCGGCGTCAGCTGCTACCCAGTCAGTGGATAGAAGCAGCGATTGCATGAATGAGAGGTCATTCTTTGAAACACCCCTGGGTCCGTTTCTCATCATGACATAATTAGCATCAATAATATTTAACTGGGGCTTCTTGTTGAAAAGAGCATAATCAGCAATACACTGATGAAGATCGTTTCTGTGCCAAAAACCTCTGTCCCAAACGACACCCATCATATTTTTCAGAGCTGCAGTCACCATTGTAGAGGAATGGTGTTTCAGAATCGGAAGATTTATAAAGACATCGCTCTCCAGAATCAACTCATGAACCTTAGCTTTTGTAAGTCTTTTGCCATTTGGAATGGCAACCTCCTGGTAATAGCTTTCTGAATCAGCCGGGACTATTTTGCCTCCGGCGTCTTTTGTAGCCTGTTCGATGCCGGAATTCTTATAGCAACGAGCCCGGTTATCACATGTATTATCAAAAACATATACTTCTTTAGCACCTGCTTTAAGGCAATGCTCAATGACTCTTTTAACAAGTGCAGGGCTGGTACATGCTCCTTTATCAGGTACAACATCCCACCCAATATTTGGCTTGACAACCACTTTCTGTCCTTTGCTCACAAATGAACCCATGCCACCCATTGCCTGAATGCCAATATCAAACATTGTTGCTGGCTCACCACCTTTGACTGCTATCAGATCAAAATCAGTAACCGGAGGTAAGGGAGTGCCAGCAAGAACCTTTTCATATCTTCCCAGACTCATGAATGCTCCGGCCGCCAATCCGGCACCCATAGAACTTCTTATAAACTGTCGTCTTTTCATACCCTTGTAATAAAATATTACCACTAAAAGAGAACTCGCAAATTAAGCATTTTTTTTTAAATTATCGAGACCGTATGTGTATATTAGCAGCCTTCTGTAACAATGACAACAAAGAGATGAAAATACTATATTACGATTGTTTTTCAGGTATAAGCGGAGACATGAATCTTGGAGCAATGCTTGACCTTGGTATTAAAAGTGATGTGCTGCTTACTGAACTTCAAAAGCTGTCACTGGAGGGTTGGAAAATTAATGTTTCACACGATCAGCGCCATGGCATTACCGGAACCAGGGTTACGGTAATTACTGAACACGAAGAAGATATGGATCAGGCCCGTGGACATCATCACCATCATCGCAACTTTAAAGATATTGAAGCTATAGTAATGAATAGTTCTCTTTCTCCTGAAGTAAAAGAACTGTCGATGAAAATCTTCAGGCGCATTGCAGAAGCGGAAGCCGAGGTTCATAATGTAGCTATAGATAAAATTCACTTCCACGAAGTTGGGGCTCTGGATTCAATTATTGATATAGTCGGAGCTGCTGTTTGTTATATTTCTCTTGGCGTCGAAAAGGTTTATGTTTCTGATGTTGAATTGGGAAGCGGCATCGTAAGATGTGAACACGGACTTCTGCCTGTCCCTGCTCCGGCAACAGCTAGGATTATTGCCGGATTCCCTGTTCACAAGGATGGAGTTGATTTTGAAGCCACCACCCCGACCGGAGCTGCAATTCTGGCCTCACTGGCCGAACCGGCCCCTCCGGCACTTAAATTCAAAATCAATTCAACAGGATATGGCATAGGACAGAAAGATAACCCTGCACTGCCGAATGTACTCCGTGTTTTTCTGGCAGAGACAGAGAATAATACATCTCTGGCCCACAAATCTTATATGGTAGAATGCAATTTAGACGACATGAACCCTGAATTGTCAGACCATATTTCTGCCAGACTCTTTGAAAAAGGTGCACAGGATATCTTTTTTTCTCACATAATAATGAAGAAAGGGAGGCCGGCATTCGCCCTGAGTGTTATCTGCGAGGAGGAAAAACTTGACGCTGTCAAGGAGGTAATTTTTACCGAGACCACAACAATCGGCTTAAGGATAATCCCATTCTTCAAGGAGACGCTAAGCAGGGAGTTTGAGGAAATTGAAACACGTTTTGGCAAAGTGATGATCAAGAAATCTTTTTATAATAACCGTCTTGTATCAGCAAAACCTGAGGCTGACCGATGTGCTGCAATTGCGGCCGAAACAGGTCTGCCTATGAAACAGGTAATGCAGGAAATTATGGCTTTAATATGGAAGAAAACCTGAATGCAGAGAAGAAACTCCTGAAGCTCAAAAAAATTTTATCTGACGCCGGATCTGCTGTAATAGCTCTTTCAGGTGGAACTGACAGTATTTTCCTGGCTTATGTTGCGTCAGGTATTGAGAATATAAAGATCATGGCTGTAACAGTCAACACACCTTATATGTTTGATTCTGAAGTCGTTGAATCGATTATTTTTTGTAAAGAACACAGCATCAGGCATAAAGAGATACAGATGGAAATCCCTGAAGCTGTAAGAAACAACCCGCCCGACAGATGCTATCTGTGCAAAAAGGAGGTCATGAAAATGGTAAGGGGTGTTGCTGACAAAGAGCGGTTTAAGTGGGTCTTTGATGGCACAAACATCGATGATACTGCAGATTACAGGCCCGGCATGAAAGCACTGAAGGAGCTGGAAATCAGAAGCCCTTTGCTGGAGGCAGGTATTACGAAGGATGATATCAGAACGCTTTCAAGAAATGCCGGACTTATAACCTGGAATAAGCCTTCAAACACATGCCTTCTTACCCGTTTCCCTCATAATACACCTGTTACCATAGCCGGATTACGCCGGGCAGAGGCCGCTGAATTAGTCCTCGAAACCTTTGAGCTAAAAGGCTCAAGAATAAGAGTGCATGATGATATCGCAAGAATTGAGTGCAGAAAGGAACACTTCTCAATGATAGTGTCAGAAAAAATCAGAAATGAAATAGTCGCCGGATTGAAGAAAATCGGATACAGGTACATTACATTGGACCTTGAGGGATACCGCTCAGGAAGTATGAACCCGAAAGAAAGTAAATATGAATAGTCAAGAGCTGGAAGAAATACTCAGGAAGGTTCAGACAGGGGAAAGTTCTGTAGATGATGCGATGGAAAAACTCCGTCATTTCCCTTACAGTGACCTGGGATTTGCACGTATTGATCACCATAGGGAAGTCCGGACCGGCTATCCTGAAATAGTCTTTTGTTCAGGTAAGACTCATGAACAGGTGAAAGAGATTTTCAAAGTAATGGTGGAACATGAGAATAACATCATAGGGACAAGGGCAGATAAGGATCTGTTTGAGCATATAAGTAAGTTTTTCCCTGATGCTGTGTATTATGATATTGCCAGGATAATAAGCATAAGAAAAAAAGAAATCGTACCTCCTTCTTCAAAAATAGCTGTTATCACTGCCGGCACATCAGATATTCCGGTAGCTGAAGAAGCAGCAGTAACAGCAGAACTTCTTGGCAACAATGTAGTGAGGATTTATGATGCCGGAGTGGCCGGCATTCACCGCCTGGTAGATAAACTTCCAGAGATACGCGGGTGCAGGGTCGCTGTTGTTATTGCCGGTATGGAAGGTGCCCTGGCAAGCGTAGTCGGAGGATTGGTGAATATGCCGGTGATTGCTGTGCCAACAAGTGTGGGTTATGGCGCATCATTTGAAGGACTATCTGCCCTGCTGGCAATGCTTACAAGCTGTGCAGCCGGAGTCACGGTTGTCAATATCGATAATGGATTTGGCGCAGGTTTCTCAGCCAGCCGTATCAATAATCTTTAAATCATGCGGGAGGTGGTTTTACTTTCAACAGCTTACTTCCCGCCGGCAGTTTATTTCAGTCTTATAGCAAATACCAGTGAAGTGCAGATTGAAAAGTGGGAGAATTATCAAAAGCAGACATACAGAAACAGATGCGTTATTTCAGGAGCCAACGGGGTTCTTGACCTGGTAGTGCCAGTCAGACGGGGTTCTTTTCATAAGACGGCAATTAGGGATCTGCAGATTGATGACAGCAAAAGCTGGAGGGATCAACACCTTAGAAGTATTGTGTCGGCTTA
>CAZGDJ010000037.1:0-15101 GCA_964524635.1 uncultured Rikenella sp.
AATTGATGTGAAAAAAATCACAAAATATGTGATTAAAAACAGCCTGAGAAGAATTTTTCTATATCACTCTTGTTTGGTCAGGCTGAAGATGATGGGCGTGGAAAAAATGTTTTCATATACCCTCGCCTATGAAACAGGTGTAACTCCAGATCAGGTCCGTAAAGATTTCTCAGAATTCAAAATCAAAGGCAACAAAAAAGGAGGCTATGAAATAAGCCAGCTACTTAACAAAATAGAGGATATATTCAACCGTAACAGAGCTCATAACATAGTCCTCATTGGAATGGGCAACATGGGTCAGGCACTTGCAAAATACAATGGCTTTGAACAAAGGAATCTGAATATCGTCGCAACTTTTGATATTGATCCTAACAAGCAGAAAGCAAGATCAGACATGCCTGTTTACTCAATGGAAAGATTACAGGAAATCATTGAAAGATTCAGGGTCAGCGTGGCCATTATTACAGTTCCGGAAATGTCTGCACAGCTGGTTTGTGACGAGCTGGTAGGACTGGGGATAAAGGGAATTGTCAATTTTGCCCCGGTTCAGCTTAAGGTGCCTCCTGACGTGGTTGTAAATAATGTAAACCTGGGTGATGAACTCGAAAGTGTTATTTATTTCGTTAATGATTCACTCAAGGTTATTGGTCTCTAATACCATAAGCAATTATACAGGGATATGAAATACTGATAAAAGGGCTTGTTCAGGGTGTGGGTTTCCGACCTTTCATCTACAGGCTGGCTTCAAGGCATGGACTGCCCGGAAAGGTTGATAACCGGACTGATGGGGTTTGCGTTATCGCTCAGGGTGAATACAGTACTATTGAATGCTTTATAACTGACATTATCAGATCTGCCCCGCCGGCATCAAAGATAAAATCTGTAAAAGTTAGGCAGTTATCTTTTAAGGACTATGACAGGTTCAGCATAGAGAGCAGCAGTGATCTGGCAGACAGTATCACTGAGATCAGCCCTGACATTGCTGTATGTACTGACTGCATGACAGATATTGAAAATGATCCTGCAAGAACTGAATATCCCTTTGTCAACTGTACAAATTGCGGTCCGCGTTTTACAATTATCGAAGCGTTGCCATATGACCGGAAAAACACTTCGATGAAGAGCTTTAGTATGTGCAGGAAATGCGCTTCGGAATATAATGATATTTCAGACCGGCGCTTTCATGCTCAACCAATTGCCTGTAATTCATGCGGACCTCTTTACCTTCTTAAGGATCTTACTAAAAGCATCTCCGGGATCAGACCAATACTTGATGAAGTTACACTAAGGATTAATGATGGCAAGAGCGTTGCAATCAAGGGAATGGGAGGTTATTTTCTGATGTGTGACGCACTTAATAATGACGCAGTCTGTACACTAAGAGAAAGAAAACAGCGTGATGCAAAACCCTTTGCAGTTATGTTCAGGGATATTACAGCATTAAAGCAATATTGTATTACTGAAGAAGCAGAGGAGAATGAACTCTTTTCCTGGAGGAGGCCGGTTGTCATTCTCAGACAGAAAAAGCATCTTGCAGATGCTGTCAGCAACGGACTGAGGACAACAGGGGCTTTGCTGCCTTATATGGCAATACATTATTTGATGTTCAGGTTTCTTAAGACGCCGGCACTGGTTTATACAAGTGGCAATATCTCTGATGAACCTATCATTATTGATGACCTTTTAGCGGAGAAAAGACTGATGCCTGTGACTGATACCTTGCTTACATACAACAGAGATATTATAAACAGAGCTGATGACTCTGTAATAAGAATAATTGACAACAAGACAACTATTTTAAGACGATCACGGGGATATGTACCCCGGCCTGTAGATTTAATCTTTAAAGTTGATGGCATTCTTTCAACAGGAGCGGAGCAGAAAAACAGCTTCTGTATTGGTAAAGAACGACAGGCAATAATGAGCCAGCATATTGGTGATCTGAAAAACCTTCCTGCATACGAGTTTTTCTTAGAATCTTTCAGTCGTTTTTCAGAGCTTTTCAGATTCAAACCTGAATACATTGCCTGTGACCTTCATCCTGAATACCTCTCGACAAAATATGCAGAGACCCTGAGCAAAGAGCTGAATATTCCTCTCTATAAGATACAGCATCACCATGCACATATTGCCTCATGCATGGCAGAATATGCAATAAATGAAAAGGTCATCGGAATAAGTATGGACGGGACAGGATATGGTACTGATGGAAATACCTGGGGAAGTGAATTTATGATTGCAGATATGGACGATTCTGAAAGATATACCCATTTTGATTATATAAGGATGCCCGGAGGTGATAAGGCTGTTGATGAGCCCTGGAGGATGGCTTTTTCATATTTATTCAACTACTTTGACAAACAGATTGACTATATGAGTATTCCTGCCTTCAGCTCAATGGAAGAACACAGATTGGCTGCTGTTGAAGAAATGATTGCAGCAGAAATTAACTCACCATTGACCTCTGGCGCTGGCCGTTTATTTGATGCTGTATCGGCTCTTATCGGTCTCTGCAAAAAAGCCACCTGGGATTCCGAAGCTCCGATGCGTCTCGAATCAGCAATTAACTGTAAAACAGATTTATACTACCCATTTGCTATAGATAATACAATCGTTTTTGCAGACACTTTCAAAGAGATATTGAAAGACATGGAAAAGAAAGATACATCAATTATCTCAGCAAAATTCCATAATACAATTGCACAGGTTATTCTCCAGGTATCACGAAAAATCAGAAGTGAAACTTATCTGAATAAGGTTGTTCTTTCAGGAGGAGTCTTTCAGAACAAATACCTTCTTGAAAAGTCTTTACATCTTTTAACCAGCAACAGGTTCAAAGTTTATGTAAATCACCTTGTTCCGTCAAATGACGGAGGCATAGCTTTGGGTCAGTTAACAATAGCATCTAAAAGAATAAAAGTATGTGCCTGAGTATTCCAGCACAGATTGTGTCAATAAATGGCGATATGGCCGAGGTCTCTATAGGAGGTGCTGTATTTAAGGCTGGTTTGCATATGGTTAAGAATGCAAGGGTGGGGGACTATATCCTTCTTCATGCCGGATTTGCAATCCAGATCATCAGTGAGCAAGAGGCGCTTGATACTCTTGCGCTTTACAGGGAAATGAATGAGTCTCTGCCTGAGTGAATGCATTATGAAGCATATTGACGAATACAGGAACAAGGAGCTTATCAGGAGACTTTCACTCATGATAAGAAGTTCAGCCAAAGAAGACTACACTTTTATGGAGGTCTGTGGAGGTCATACAGCTGCTATTCATCGCTTTGGCATCCCCTCTTTGCTACCTGAAAACATCAGACTTATCTCCGGGCCAGGATGCCCGGTCTGTGTCACGTCAAAGAAATTCATCGATACCGCGATTGCTCTTTCAGGTGTTGATGGAGTAATTATAGCGACTTTCGGTGACCTCATACGGGTACCGGGATCATTTTCATCACTTGAAAGGGAGAAAGCCCGTGGCGCTGATATCAGGGTAGTTCTTTCCGCTCTTGAAGCATTGCAGATAGCGAAATCAAATTTTGACAAAAAAGTCATTTTTTTGGGAATCGGATTTGAAACCTCTGCACCAGGTACCGCTGTTACCATTAGTATGGCTGACCAGGAAGGTACCCAAAACTTTTTTCTGCTGAGCGCCCATAAGGTCATGCCTCCGGCTATGGAGGCTATCCTGAAGAATGGAACAAAACTTGACGGATTTATCTGTCCGGGTCATGTGGCAGCAATCACAGGCGCATCTGCTTTTAATTTCATTCCGGAAAAACATCATATCGGTTGTGTCATCACAGGGTTTGAACCGGCCGATATTCTGCATTCAATATTGATGCTCATCAACCAGGTCAACAGTAATACTCCAAAGGTAGAGATTCAGTACACCAGAGTTGTAACAGCTGACGGAAACCGGACAGGGCAAGACTTCATGGAAAGAATATTTGAACTTCATGACTCAGAATGGAGAGGATTTGGAACAATACCTTCAAGTGGAATGGCTCTTAGGAAAGAGTTTGAAAGGTTTGATGCTGAAAAGAATTTTACGGTTGATGTGATCAGCCGGGATGATAATCAGTTATGTATTTGCGGGGAAATATTGAGAGGAATCAGGACACCGGATGATTGCAGGTTATTTGGCACTATATGTCATCCTGAAGATCCTGTCGGAGCATGTATGGTATCTGACGAGGGAGCATGCAGCACTTATTTTAAATACAGGAAAAAATGAGTGAGGTTGTTACCATAAGTCATGGAAGCGGGGGCAGGCAAACGCATGAATTGATACAGAAAGTCTTTGTAAAAAGATTTGGTATGACCGTGCCTCTGACTGATTCGGCCATACTAAAGGGACCAGATGATAAGCTTGTTTTTACAACTGATTCATTTGTCGTGGATCCCTTGTTTTTCCCTGGAGGGAATATTGGAAAGCTTGCTGTCTGTGGTACAGTAAATGATCTAGCCGTGTCAGGGGCTGATCCAAAATACATTGCGTCTTCGTTTATTATTGAAGAGGGTTTTCCTCTGGATGACCTTGAGAAAATTGTAGTTTCAATGGCGGAAGAAGCTGAGCATGCTGGTGTGAGGATTGTGACAGGTGATACAAAAGTTGTAGAGAGGGGTAAGTGTGACAAGCTGTTTATTACCACCGCGGGAACAGGATTTTTACGAAAAGACTTCGAACATATCAGCACCGGAGACAGAGTTATGCCAGGCGACATACTAATAATTAACGGATCGCTTGGCAATCATTCGGTTGCAATACTTGGAGCTCGCAAAAACCTTAGTTTCAGCACTCAGGTAATGTCTGACTGTGCTTCATTAAATATTTTAGTCAAAAAAGTTTTGGAACAAAGCGATGAAATCCATTTCATGAGAGACCTGACAAGGGGCGGGCTGGCTGCAGTGCTTAATGAACTCGCGGAAATGACAAAGTCCGGAATAACAATAAATGAATCGGATATACCAGTTGACGAACCTGTGAAGGCTTTGTGCGAAGCAATGGGTTTTGATCCGTTGTATTTCGCCAATGAGGGTAAAGTCCTGTTTGTTGCCGGAAGAAAAGATCGGGATAAAATCATTGATATACTGCAATCAGATGTACTGGGATATAACTCGTCCGTTATCGGTGAAATAAATGCTGACAAAAGAGGATTGGTAGTCTTGAATACAATTACAGGTGGGAAAAGGATAGTTGACATGCCCTCTGGCGTTCAGCTTCCAAGAATATGTTAACTTGTTTAAAATGCATGAGATCAGTATAGCGGAGGACTTGACAGCCATTGTTCTTGAGACGGCTGAAAGAGAACATCTTGAAAAGGTAACCAGGGTAAATATCATTTTCGGGAAACTTGTTCAGATAGTACCCGATATTTTCGAATTTGCTTTCAGAGAGTCAGTAAGAAACACATTGGCTGAAAATGCAGTGGTTGAAATAGAAACGGTGCCGGTCATTATGAAATGCAGGGATTGCAGCAATGAGTTCCAGGTAAAGGATAACCTTTTCGCCTGCCATATTTGTAATTCAACAGACCTTGATATAATCCACGGGAAAGAGTTATTCATTAAAAGCATTGAAGGCGAATAAAATGAATATATGATTTGAAGATAAGTCAAATGATTTATGAACAAGGAATGCTGATCTTAGATTTTTGAAGTTAATTAAGAAAGATTCAGTGATCTGCCCTACTTCTTAAATCAAAAATCGTTAATCCTTGTTCTGAAATCAATATAAAAAATCAAAATATCAGATAGTTATGGAAATCAGGATCATGAAAAACATACTTGACAGGAATCAGAACAAAGCTGAAGAGATACGAAAAATGCTCAATGAAAAAAGGGTCTTAATGGTTAACATTATCAGTTCTCCGGGTGCGGGAAAGACTACTATGCTGGAACGGACGATCGGGAATCTTGGTGGCAGGTTCAGAATAGGAGTGATAGAGGGTGATATTACTACTGATCGTGATGCACAAAGACTAAAAAGATTCAATATTCCGATAGTTGTTATTAATACCGAGGGGGGCTGCCACCTCGATTCGCATAGTATTTCCAAAGTTATTGATGTATTCGATCTTGACGCCATTGATATCCTTTTCGTTGAAAATGTCGGCAATCTTATCTGTCCTTCGCAGTGGGATCTTGGTGAAACATTTAAGCTTGCTGTGGTTAGCACGGCTGAAGGTGATGATAAACCTGCCAAATATCCGATGCTCTTTAGAGAAGCCAGGGCTGTGTTGCTTAATAAGATAGACCTGATGCCATATACTAACTTCAATCACAAGTCTTTTGTAACCGATCTTATGAACATCAATGCGCAGGTGCCTCTCTTTGAAATATCATGTACCCGGGGTGACGGCCTTGAAAATTGGTACAAGTGGATCTCTGACAGAGTTATCAAATAGTTCATTCCGTATTACATATTCAGTTTCCTGCTAAATAACAAGTAGGTCTTTTGACTTACTGATTTCTCAGTATTTATAGCCCTGAAGGAATTGTGGGTATAATCATTATATTTATCCCAATAGAAATGATTTTAAGGTATAAATGAAAAACAATGACAATTGTAAGGTTTTTTTGAAAACTATTGTTATTAATTTCACAGCAGAAAATAATTATAGAATTGCATACTAATTACTAAAACTTAATTTAATATGTACCACACAGGAACCCTAGTGAAGGATCTGGCTGACAAACATGGCAGAAAGAGAGAGAGCCTGATGCCAATCCTTCAGGACATTGTCTTGAAGCATAACTACCTGACAGACGAAGCAATGGTGGAAGTAGCCACCGAACTCGACATCTCAGCTGCTGAGGTTTATGGAACAGCATCATTCTACACTTTCCTTGACACCGAGGCAAGAGGCAAGAATGTGATCCGGGTATGCAAAACCATTACCTGTTCGATGAAAGGTAAGAGTGAGATTATCAGTGCTCTTGAGGAAATATTGAAGATCAAAGTGGGTGAAACAACACCTGACAAGCTCTTCACCCTTCTTGAGACAAACTGCATAGGATGGTGCCACAAAGCTCCCGCAATGCTTATCAATGATATGCCATACACTGATTTGACGCCTGAGACGGTTGTGGATGTTATTAAAGGTTATATGCGTAAAAATTAAAACGGTCATACATCATGGAAAATAAAGGACTAAACAAGGTTGACCTGATTTTTGAAAAAATAGATCAAAAACCTGTACTCGAGAAAGCTTTTAAGATGAAGCCCGAAGAAATAATTCAGCAGATTCTTGAATCAGGGCTGAAAGGCCGTGGCGGTGCTGGCTTTCCGACAGGACTTAAATGGAAATATACTGCAGCCGAAAAAGAGAAAGTAAAATATATTGTATGCAACGCTGATGAGGGTGAACCCGGAACATTTAAAGACCGTGAGATTCTTGATAAGGCAGCTTACAAAGTATATGGCGGTATGGCTATAGCCGGACGTGCAATGGGCGCAAAGAAAGGATTTATTTACCTGCGTGGTGAGTATAGATTCCTTCTGCCACAGCTTTATCTCGATCTTCATAAGTTTCATAAGATGATCAGGGAGATTGGTTATGATTTTGAGATTGAGTACCGTATGGGCAGCGGAGCATATATCTGCGGAGAAGAAAGCGCTTTGTTCGAGTCTATCGAAGGATTCCGCGGTGAACCACGAAACAAACCACCATACCCTACTACAAGTGGAGTATTTGAAAAACCAACATCGATAAACAATGTCGAGACACTGGTAACAGCTATGATGATAATCAAGATGGGTGGAGCTGAATATGTTAAGCTTGGGACAAAAGATTCCCGCGGTTCAAAAGTATTCTCCATCTCAGGCGATACCCCGACTCCGGGTATTTTCGAACTTGAACTGGGCATGACGGTACAGGAATTTGTAAATGAATTTGGAGACGGAGATACAAAAGCTGTGCAGGTTGGAGGTGCTTCCGGCTTCTGTGTGCCAAGAAAGAAGTTTGCCGAGACCATCATTGGTTTTGAAGGAGTACCAACAGGCGGATCAATGAAGCTGTTTAACAGCTCACGTTCTATGTACAATGTACTGCATAATTATCTTGACTTCTTTACAGAAGAGTCATGCGGACAGTGTACACCTTGCCGTGTGGGCTGCCAGCAACTGCTCAAAGGTATTGAGAAGGTTAAGAAAGGCGAAATGAAATCAGGATACCTCAATGATCTTGTTAAACTTGCTGACACTATGAAAGTGGCATCAAAATGCGGACTTGGACAATCAGTGGGTAACGCTTTCAGATCTATTGTCGAGAACTTCAGAGAAGAGGTTATTTATTAATCTAAGAAATTGAAAATTATGATAAATCTAAAAATAAACGATCAGCAGGTAAAAGTGAAAGAAGGAACAACCGTTCTTGATGCTGCGAAGAACCTGAGTATCAATATTCCTACATTATGCAACCATAAAGATCTGTGCGTTGCCGGCAACTGCCGGGTATGTGTTGTTGAGGTTAAGGGTGCCCGAACCCTCGTTGCATCATGCGCCATGCCCGTTTCAGAAGGAATGGAAGTTTTTACCAATTCACTGAAAGTAAGAAATGCACGCAAGCATATTGTTGAGCTGCTACTTTCCGAGCACAGGGCAGATTGCACAAAGTGCTACAAAAATCAGAACTGCGAGTTGCAGACACTGGCAAATGAATATTCTTTCGGAGAACATCTCTTCCTTGACCTTACTATAGACAAACCTTACAAAATTGACAGGTCTTCGCCTTCATTTATAAAGGATGACAGCAAGTGTATAAGATGTCAGCGTTGTGTCCGTACATGTGCCGAACTGCAACATGTCTCAGCTATTGCAGTATCAGGCAAAGGCGCTCATCAGAAGATATCCTCTTTCCATGACAGGCCAATGAGCCATGTGGTATGTACTAATTGCGGTCAGTGTGTGAATCGCTGTCCGACGGGTGCCCTTACTGAGAAGACATTTATTGATCAGGTGTGGGATGCTATCTATGATCCTGATAAACATGTGGTTGTGCAGACCGCTCCGGCAGTAAGAGTAGCTTTGGGTGAAGATCTTGGTTATGACCCGGGACAGAGAGTGACTGGCAAAATGGTTTCAGCATTACGCCAGCTTGGTTTTGACTCTGTACTGGATACAGACTTTACTGCTGATCTTACAATTATGGAGGAGGGAACTGAACTTCTTACCAGACTCAAAAAGGCTCTTGTTGACGGAGATAAAACTATCTCGTTGCCAATGTTCACTTCATGTTCTCCGGGTTGGATCAAGTTCATTGAACATAAATACCCCAAAATGCTGCCAAACCTTTCAACATGTAAATCACCACAGCAGATGTTCGGTGCTTTGGCCAAGACTTTCTATGCCCAGAAACGCAAAATTGATCCTTCGAAAATTGTCTCTGTATCAATTATGCCATGTACTGCAAAAAAATATGAAGCTGACAGACCTGAAATGAGATCCAGCGGGTATAAAGACATTGATTACGTTCTGACTACCAGGGAGCTCGCCGTCATGATAAAACAAGCCGGTATAGACTTCCGTACTCTTGAAGAAGGCCGTTGTGATTCAATAATGGGCGATTCTACAGGCGCTGCTGTCATTTTCGGCGCCACCGGTGGTGTCATGGAAGCAGCATTGCGTACAGCCTATGAAATTGTTACCGGCAGGGAAGTACCGTTCAAAAATCTTGATATAACACCTGTCCGCGGTATGGAAGGAGTTAAAGAGGCGACTGTTAAAATTGAGGGTACCTTACCTGACTGGAAGTTTCTGGAGGGCGCTGAACTTAAAGTAGCAATAGCTCATGGCCTGGTTAATGCCAACAAACTCATGAAAGCGGTTACCACTGGCAAGGCCAGTTATCACTTCATTGAGATCATGGCATGTCCCGGCGGCTGCATCGGCGGCGGCGGCCAGCCGATACCCACAAGCATGGAAATACGTAAAAAGAGAATGGAAGCTATTTACTCTGAGGACTCAAACATGCCGTTGCGTAAATCACATGAGAATCCTGAGGTTATTGCAATCTATAAGGAGTTTCTTGAGAAACCAAACGGTCATAAATCTCATGAACTGCTTCATACTCATTACGTTCAACGAGAATCATACTAACCTTTCCTGTGAATAGAAAAGAGGGGCATATCGAAAGACTGCCCCTCTTTCATTTTAAGGAATAAGGCTTTCATGAGTTATTTTTCTTGTTACCTTTGGACAAATTTTTTAAATGATACATTTCTTCGTTCATAATATCTTCTTTATTGTTTTTGGCGTCGTTGTACTGGGAGTGCTTCTTATTGACCTGCTCTATGTAGGCAAAGATCATCATACTATCTCCCTTAAAGAGTCACTTATCTGGACTTCAGTATGGATAAGCCTGGCCATCGGATTCTTCTTTTTCATCAGGTTCTATGGCCAGATGGTCCATGATATCACTGACTGGCAGTCATTACGTGAATATGTAGCCCTCTATCACCCTAATATGGTTCTGCCTGATGATTACAATGCGGCGCTGGCGATGTACCGTAAAGTGACGGCTACAGATTATATCACTGGGTACATACTTGAATATACCTTATCAATCGACAATATTTTTGTAATTCTTATGATCCTGACCAGCTTCTCGGTTGAAGCGCGCAATTATAAACAGGTTCTTTTCTGGGGAATACTGGGAGCCATAATCCTCAGGTTCATATTTATTTTTGTGGGATCAGCACTGATCCATAAATTCGAATGGATCCTTCTGATTTTCGGAGCATTCCTTGTCTATTCGGGTATTCATATGTTCCTGACCCGTAATAAAGAAGAAAAAATTGAGGCACGTGATCACTGGCTGGTAAAGTTTCTTTCAAAACATGTTAATGTTTATCCAGATTTCATTCAGCATAGATTCTGGAAGCGCATTGACGGTAAGTTCTATTTTACCCCGTTATTCATTGTGCTGATAATGATTGAATTCACAGATGTCATTTTCGCTTTTGATTCTATCCCGGCTATCTTCTCCATCACAACGGATCCTTATATTGTCTTCTTCTCAAATATCTTTGCCATTATTGGTTTGAGATCATTGTTCTTCCTTCTTATTAAAATTGTCGATCTGTTCCATTATCTGAAGGTTGGCATCTCATTCCTGCTTGCTTTTGTCGGTTTCAAGCTGTTATTTCATACCTGGCTTGATACAATCGGATATAAAAATATCTATTCGCTTTATGTAATTGCGGGAACTCTGCTGATTAGCATTCTTGCATCTATATTTTTCCCAAAGAAAGAGACTGATCTCAGTCCTCAGGAGGAGGAGGGTTAGTAATTACTTCCCTTTTATTGCATTGAGAACAAATACGAAGTTCTCACCAAGGTTATGCATGGTATTGATGCCTTCTTCATCATTCAGAACATCTCCCTTTGCTTTTCCTATGCCCATATTCCAGTAAGTTGAACCTGGTATTATCATTTCATTGATGAGAAAGAAATGGTTAATGGTATCAAACGCATGCGTTGATCCTGCCCTTCTTACGGCAACAACTGCAGCTCCCGGTTTGTGCCGCAGTCTTTTAACTGGCCCCTGAGAGTAGCCTGAGCAGTCAATCAGAGCTTTTATTTCAGACGTTACGTCAGTGTAGTAAACAGGTGAGCCAATCAAAATGCCGTCTGCTTCCTCCATTTTTGATATGAAATCATTCATTGCAGGCGAGTTATTGTGACACCTGCCATCGTTTTCCTTTCTGCATCGCAAGCAAGCCCTGCAACCATTGATATCAGAACCTCCTACCTGTACAATCTCAGTGTCAATGCCATGTGAAGAAATCACTTTAAGCACCTCACGCAGGAGAAGCTCAGTATTACCCCCTTGTCGGGGACTGCCGTTAAAGGCCACAACTTTCATATCAGAATGCAATCTGGTGAATTTAATCGGATCTCAGATTACTCTTTCTCCGGCATTTTAGGATACAAATCTTCAACTGTAACCTTGTTTTCCCCGACTGGCTGCATATGATCATTATCTACATCTTCCCAGTTTCTGAAATAAAGGATGAAGGCAAGTATCGGAAAGACAGGGGTTATAAATGCTCCTGCCACAGAACTGAGACCTATATATAACGGTTTTTTTGCCAGTTCAAGCATCGAAGAGGCTTCTTCAGGATTAGCTAAAGCCTTGAAAAACGATCCGGTAAAAGGAAGCATTACAATCCCGGAGATAACTAATGAAATGACCAGGATTATAAGTATTACAACCACAAACCATCCAATATTAGGCCATATATTGCGGTGTGACAGCCTGAAGGACCTCTCAATAATACTTCCCGGGTTTCTGCTCTCGGCCAGCGTAACAGGAAGGACAAATGTCAATATCATACCGCAATAAACCAATGCAAAAAGTCCTGGCAGTATCAGCATAACAAAGCCCAGCATCATAACTATTCCACTGGCCAGCCCGAGAATTATCATTACCAGAAGATAGGGAAGGAGGGCAACAACGGAGTTTTTTAGCATCGTTAAAGGACTGAAATCCTGCCCCAGTGGCTTCTCCAGTACATAGGCATGAATAAATATTGCCATTACCAGTGAAACAACCATCAGAATAGTATAAGGCATAGCCATTTCTTTCAGAGCACCAAACACTTCATCAGGTTCTGTTACTGCCTGCAGTCCCTCAAGATCAAGTGACGAACTTATCAGATTTGAAAGAAGGGCTGTGACAAGTGATATGATGTAGAGGCCAACGAAATACTTTTTATAAAAAGCCCAGAGCTTCGTCATTGCGCTGTCAAGATCTTTGGCGCCTGCCAGGGGGTGATTTTGGTAGTTTTGCATCCCAGTATGGTTTAAGAAAGATAAAACTAATAAATTCAATTGATTATTTCAAGTATGCCCTTAATATCAATGTTTCCCAGAGGATTGTTTGATTCTACGAAAGTCTCAGCCAGCTTTGATTTTCTCTCCTGCAGATGTTGTATTTTTTCTTCTATTGTGGCGCTTGAGATGTAACGATAAACAAACACTGATTTATCCTGTCCTATCCTGTGTGCACGACTCAGAGCTTGCAGCTCACTTGATGGATTCCACCAGGGATCAAGAATAAAGACATAATCTGCCCTTGTGAGATTTAGCCCTACACCACCGGCTTTTAATGATATCAGGAAAACCTTTGTGTCTTCATTTGTTCTGAAAGCTTCAATTACTTTCTCTCTTTCACGGGTTGACCCTGTAAGCATTGAATACCCTATTCCATTACTGGTCAACCACGAGGGGAAAAGCTCAAGATGCTTTACAAAAGATGAAAATATAAGTATCTTATGACCTTCAGAAATGGCGCTCTCTATATTCCGGACTACTGTGTCAAACTTGCCTGATCCTCCAGGGTATGAGTCATCGATAAGCAAAGGGTGGTTGGCTATCTGACGCAGTTTCATCAGCCCCTGCAGAACCATTATGGCAGATTTTTCCACACCTACTGCTTCAATGTTTTCCAGTATACTATTTCTGACAGCTGACTTTTCCTTTTCATATATGGTTGACTGTTCTTCGGCCATATCACAATAGACAACCTGCTCTGAAACTGGAGGCAGATCGTTAGCAACCATCTCTTTTGTGCGTCTCATTATGAACGGGTGAATTATTTTACGAAGACGCACTTCCCTGTCTTCTTCATTCTTTTTCTCTATTGGCTTGGCAAACTCTCTCTTGAAAAATGTCAGTGACCCAAGAAGTCCGGGATTTACAAAATTAAGCTGTGTCCACAGATCAGTAAGGGAATTCTCTACAGGCGTCCCTGTCAGAACCAGCCTGTGCATTGCTTTAACCCTTGACGCAGCTCTGTATATATGTGAGGAGGGATTTTTTATGTACTGGCTTTCATCAAGAACTACATAATAAAAACTATACGACGCCAGAAACTCTATATCCTGCCTGATGGTATGATAACTTGACAGGATAATGTCATATTGAGAAAAATGCATCGTGGACTTTACCCTTAAGGTACCCTGATGCACCAGTGTTCGCATTGATGGACAAAACTTTCTGATTTCATTACACCAGTTGTGGATAAGAGATGCAGGTACTATTATCAGCGATGTAACTCTTTTGTTTTCTGTTGCGAACAATGCAGACAGTGGAGTATCCTCGCTCTGCTGATCTGCCGGAATGGTTTCTTTATTCCATTGCAAAAGGGCAAGTGTCTGAAGGGTTTTCCCAAGACCCATATCATCAGCGAGACAACCTCCAAGGTTATTTGATTGTAAAAAGTGAAGCCAGCTTAATCCTTCAATCTGGTACGGTCGCATATCGGCATGAAGTCCGGAGGGGCATGTTAAAAGCGGCAATCTCTCCGGAACAGCCAGTTTCTCAAGTTTACGGCAAATCTCACATTCATCAGCAAGCGCTTCGCTCAGTATGGCGAAGTGTTGCTTGTGAAGCTTCAGGCCATCCTCGTCATCTTTTCCCATCTCAAAGAGACCACGATATCGGGTAAACCACTCTTCAGGCAGAACAGCCACCGACCCGTCTGGCAGCTCGTACTCCCTGATGCCTTCCAGTATGTACCTGCGGAGCCGTGTGAAAGGAATGCTATACTTACCAATTTGCACCAGAGCCTTCAGATCAAACCAGTCATTGATAATCTGGTGACTGATGTTTATCTCTACCGGCTCAAGGCTGTAACGCCTGTCAAGACTGCCGGTCCTTATTTGAATTCCTGCCTCACAAAAGATTTTTTTGTTATGCGTTATGGTCTCAATAAGATCATATAGTGCCCGTTCATTTTCTCCTTCTGCTCCGGCAATAGTAAAATTTATGCTGTCTTCAGCGAACAAGCCTGCATCTTCAATAGCCTTAAGACAGTGCTTCTCCCATATAATGTCACGCTCTTTTCTGCGAAAGATGAAATGCCCTCCATCAGCCCTGAAACTGGTGAAATGCGTTATGTCATCCGAAGAGTATACTTCCTTATCATCATACCTGAACTTCAGTATTGCAACAGGTATCCCCCTTATTCCTTTTTCAATGGTCAGATATGCTCTTTTTTCCGGTGTCGCATCTTCAATTGTGAAACCCTTGCCTGCCACTTTGTGATTATGTACTACGGATAAAACAAAGCTGCCGAAGTATTTTTCTTCGGT
>CAZGDJ010000038.1:0-14800 GCA_964524635.1 uncultured Rikenella sp.
ATCACACGGTTAAAACCAAACAGCAAGTATTACGCTTTTGCCTATGCCTCAAACAGTGCTGGCGTAAGCTATGGTGACTCTGTTATATTCACAACTCCTGATGGTGTAATTGACGCTGACTACAATGAGTACAATTTTGTAGTTATCGGGACACAAACGTGGTTAAAGCAGAACCTCAGAACCAGCAAATACAGTGATGGCACACCCATATCTTTACTAACAAATGAATCTGCGTATACTGACCCTACATATACATGGTACAATGGCGATGAAGCCAATAAGGATCTTTATGGCGGTTATTACAGTTATGCAGTCGTGACCACAGGTAATCTATGTCCGACAGGGTGGCATGTTCCTTCTGCAACGGAATGGGAAACTCTGGCAAACTATATGGGAGGCTCTCTCGTCGCCGGCAAAAAGCTTAAAACCACATCGGGATGGTATAATTACGGCAATGGGACAGATGAATTCGGGTTCTCGACCATTCCTGCAGGTTACAGACTGAATGATTTTGATGATTTCCGTTCTTCCGGCAGTGTTGCACTATGGTGGATTGCCAATGAACAAGCAACCAGATATATTGCGTTCGATATGGATTACCTGTATCATATGACAATCGGCAATCCCACCTCAAACGCGGTCCGCTGTATAAAAAATTAATAATTCATTTCAGTCAATGACGCTGGAGACAGGGTGTTATTTGATTGTTTCCGTTTCTGTTTTACATTCTGCTTTGCCTGATTGTTCCACTTTTAAATCATTATTTTACTGGAGCTTAAGCATGACGTAAAATATCTGTTCGAAAAAAGGTTTGGATATTAAATCTAAATTCATGACTTTTGTCATGCCTTTTTTTGAGGAAGATCAGTTTGTCATACATTATATTATTAAGTATGGATATAAACGGAAAGTACTTCAAATCATATCTCTCCAGGGAGGAAGCTCTGAAAAAACAATACGGACCGGAACGTATCAAAAAACAGCACACAAAGGGGAAACTTACTGCCTATGAAAGGATTGGGCTCCTGTTTGACAAGGGTACCTTTGAGGAAATAGACAAATATGTCACTCCTTCAGAACAGGGTGTTGAGTTTGGAAAAGTGGAGATGTCATACGGCGACGGGGTTGTTGTAGGACATGGTAAAATTGACGGTCGCCTGGTATTTGCATATGCACAGGATTTCACAATAATGGGCGGTTCCCTGGGTATCGTTCATGCAAAAAAAATTGCCAAAATACAGGAGATGGCTCTGAAAATGGGAGCTCCTATTGTAGGCATCAATGACTCCGGCGGTGCCAGGATACAGGAGGGTATTGCAAGCCTCAGCGGATACGCTATCATATTCAATAATATAATACACTCATCAGGCATTATCCCGCAAATATCCGTGATAATGGGGCCTGCCGCAGGTGGAGCCGTTTACTCTCCTGCACTGACTGACTGGGTATTCATGACCAGCCACACCAGCTATATGTTTGTCACAGGTCCCAATGTGGTCAAGGAGGTCCTCAATGAGGAAGTGACCAGTGAAGATCTTGGTGGAGCTGAAGTTCACGCACGTAAGAGCGGGGTGGCAAATATGATCTATGACGACGAGGAAAATACTCTTATTGCTGTCAGGAAAATGATGACATACCTGCCATCAAACAATGTGGAGAATCCCCCTTATGTCGCCGATGAAAGCAACACTCCGGATATAAATGAAAAACTTCGTGATATCGTTCCTGATGATCCTAATAAAGCTTATGATGTCAGGGATATTATTAATCTGGTGGTTGACCGCAACACCTTCTTTGAGACATCCGAGCTTTTTGCTCAAAACATTGTAACCGGTTTTGGCAGGCTGAAAGGGAAAACAATAGGTATTGTCGCAAACCAGCCAAAGGTACTGGCGGGTGTTCTTGATATTGACTCCTCAACTAAAGGAGCGCGTTTCATCCGTTTCTGTGATGCATTCAACATTCCAATCCTCACTTTTGAAGATGTGCCGGGTTTTCTTCCGGGTGCAGACCAGGAGCATGCCGGCATTATTCGGCATGGGGCCAAGCTTCTGTTTGCTTATGCTGAGGCCACTGTGCCAAGAATAACTGTTATAGTGAGAAAAGCTTATGGCGGAGCATACATTGTCATGAACAGCCGTGGCATGGGA
Organism: uncultured Rikenella sp.; assembly: GCA_964524635.1. GTDB lineage: Bacteria > Bacteroidota > Bacteroidia > Bacteroidales > VadinHA17 > SR-FBR-E99. Next base: position 2,151 of record CAZGDJ010000038.1, read on the forward strand.
GGTGACTTCAACTTTGCATGGCCGTCAGCCGAGATAGCTGTCATGGGTCCTGATGGGGCTGTTGCCATACTGTATCGTCGTGAGCTGGCAGAAGCAAAAGACCCTGTGACACTGAAGAAGGAACTGGTTAAGAAATACAGGGAGAAAGTAGCCAATCCTTTTATTGCTGATGAGAAAGGATATATTGATGAGGTCATTGACCCTGCCGTCACCCGGCGCAAGCTCTTGTCAGCGTTTGATGCTCTTAGCAATAAGGTTGTTAAAGTGCCATCCCGTAAACACGGGAACATGCCGTTATAGAATTACAAATTAAGAATTACGAATTAAGAATTGAAAAAGATTAAGAGGATATTAATTGCCAACCGGGGAGAGATTGCAGTCCGTATTATGAAAACGGTCCATCTCATGGGAATTGAGTGCGTTGCTGTACGTATTGAGGCAGAGCCAAACGCAATGTATCTCTCATCAGCTGATATTATCCATGATGACACAGAGAATGGCTCTGACATACCGGTCTTCCTTGACGTTGAAAGGCTTATTTCCATAGCCTTAGCCACCAAATGCGATGCTGTTCATCCCGGTTATGGTTTCCTTGCAGAGAATGCCTATTTCGCTGACAAATGCAAGGATGCCGGTTTAATTTTCATTGGGCCATCACCTGATGCAATTTACAAAATGGGCAATAAAACCGTTGCCAGACAGATAGCTCTGAAGCATAAGATACCAATGGCTATGGGAAGCCCCGGAAGTATCGCAAACGAAGATGAAGCTCTCTCACATGCACAGCGAATAGGATACCCTGTTATAATAAAAGCTGCCTCCGGCGGCGGCGGCCGCGGGATGCGGATAGTAAGACAGGCATCTGAGATGGAAAAGATGTTCTCACTTGCCAGCCGCGAAGCTGAGAAAGCCTTCAATGACCCATCGGTTTTCATTGAGAAGTATATTGAAAACCCAAAACATATTGAGTTCCAGGTTCTCGGAGACACATTTGGAAATATTATTCACCTTGGCGAAAGAGAGTGCTCGATACAGAGAAAACACCAGAAGCTGTTGGAAGAAGCGCCATCCTCAGCTCTTGATGATAAGCTGAGAGAAGAAATGGGGGCTGTGGCAGTGCAGATAGCCAAAGCTGTTAATTATTATTCAGCAGGCACTGTAGAGTTTCTTCTGGATTCAGACAGAAACTTCTATTTTATGGAGATGAACACCAGGATTCAGGTTGAACATACTGTAACTGAATCAATTACCGGCATTGATCTGATTGAGCAACAGATCCGTGTTGCCAGTGGCGAGATGCTGAAATACAGACAGGAAGATATCATTCTGGACGGCTGGGCTATTGAATGCCGTATTAATGCCGAAGACGTTCAGTCTGGTTTTGCTCCTTCACCCGGCAAAATAGAGAAGCTCAGTTTTCCGGAAGAACCTGGCATACGTGTTGATACAGGTGTCAGAGCCGGATCTTCGATTGTTGCAAGTTTTGATTCAATGATAGCCAAACTTATTGTTACCGGCAGTGACAGAAAAGATGCCATTACTAGAATGAAAAAAGCACTTGATAAAGTATGGATCAAAGGAACCAAGACTACTCTTCCCTTCTTTCGCATGCTGATGCGTGATCAAAGGTTTCAGTCGGGTGACTTTACGACGGCTTTCATTGAAAAGGATCTTGAAAGATTTCATTGTAACAGTGAGTATGAAGAGACAATTGCTGCATGGCTGGCCACAAGGGTATTCTCGGAAGAAAATCTTGAAGTGAAAAAGACCAACGTTGACTTTGAGCAGGGACGTGAACTTACGCCCTGGCTGCTTAACAAGAGAATGAATCAGTTTTAGTGAAAAAGATGGCTGCAGAGAAACCTGAAATAAAAAAACTATACGCCCTGACAAGTGAAGGCAGGAAATATTCATTTAATATGCCTCTGAAGAAGACTGTCAAAATAGGCAAAAGGGAATATAATATTGAGCTTCGTGAAGATGACAGGTATGGCATTCACATACTCTGGAAAAACAGGCGTTACCCTGTTGAGATAGTACGCACCAAACAGAATCGCTATGAGATTCTTTTCAATGACATAAGCTATACCTTTACTGTAGAGACGCCATTCTCCTTACAGCGGAAGAAAGTGCTTAACAATACCAAAGGTAAAAGTGACAAGCTTGTTGTGAAGGCACCCATGCCCGGGAAAATCATCGAAGTAATCGGTAGAGAGAATAGCGAAATCTCACGAGGAGAGGCTATTGTGATCCTTGAAGCAATGAAGATGCAGAATGAGATACAATCGGTTGTCAGCGGAATAATAACAAAAATTGGTGTGAAGCCGGGTCAGAATGTCATGAAAGATGATATCTTAGCTGAGATAACAGTTAAATAGTCTCATATGAACAGAATAGGGTTTCTATCAGCATCGTCCCTGATGACGATAGGGATCTTTTTGCTTTTTACGACCTGTACAAGGTATTCCGGTAACGGTTTTCATTCATCATGGGAGAAATATCCTGATAATGTATGGGTGGGCCCTGAGCTTTGGGCTAACAGGCTGGCAGACTGGGAAGTTAAATCGGGCAGACTGACATGCAACAGTGCTCTTCCGATGAGGACAGTGTATCTGTTAACCAGAAGGTTAAGCTCTGAAGAAGGTAATTTTGTGAGCATTGTTCACATTAAAAAGGAAGGTGACACCAAAATGAATTCCGCTCAGGCAGCAGGGATCCTTTTTGGTGCCGGATCCTCTGCTGACAACAGGACAGCCAGTCTCATGTTCAATTTCCGGAATCCTGATGCCGGTTACTTCATTGGCCTCGATGGTGCGGGCAAAGTTTTTATCCGTGATTGCACCAGGGAAAATTATTATCCTGAATATTCAAAGAAAGGTTACGAAAAATGGAGTGAAGCAATACTTAAGATAACAGCTGAGAAAGCAGAAAATGGCTCCGCTACAGTTGATGTCATTGCAGTTGACCCTGTTACAAGAACAGTTTTATCTGAGCTGAAAAATGCAGTACTGCCATCTGAACGGTTTGAGGGAGGTGTTGCTCTGGTCTCCCATCCCGGTTATAATAGTGAGAAAAATAATAGTTTTTCTTTGTCAAATTGGAGCCTGAGGGGTTCACGGGTTGAGTCATGCAAAGAGAGAAGTATTGGCCCCCTGGTTGGAATACAATACATTCTCAGCCGCGGAACCCTGAAGCTCACTGCACAACTCATGCCTGTTGAAAAGGATCTTTGCGATTCTGTCGAAATGCAACTCTTTGACGAGGACTCGTGGCAAACAGTAGCTATTGAGGCCGTTGATACATCTTTATTTACGGCACACTTCAAAATTGAAAACTGGTCCTTTGGTGAGGACAGAACTTTCAGACTTCTTGCCCGCTATCGTTTCGGACCCAGGGAAGTGAAAACTCTTGAAGGTACAATCAGACATGACCCTGTTGAAAAAGAAAGAATAAAGGCTGTTGCCATCAGCTATGAAAGCATGCATTATCCCTTAAACATGTTTATCGATAATCTCTTCAAGCAGCATGCCGATCTGTTTTTCATTGCCGGAGATCCTGCCTCTGCAGGAGCTTCTGCACAAAAGACTATTACAGGTAAAATTTCAAAACTTGATTATTTGTATTCATGGTATCCGTTGTGCATCTTTTTTCGTGATCTTACTTCCACGGTTCCTTCAATCATAATGAATAGCGGCACTCAAACCTATCCAAAGTATTTATGGGAAGACAATGGAAGGATAGCAGAATGCAATCTTGGAGGAATCAGCCTGGCTGTAACCGATAGTTTTAAATTATTCTCTGCTGCCGGAAACAATCCTCAGGAAATAACCATTGCCGATCAATGGTTTCATAATCAATTAAATGCCAAAAAACTGAATCCCGTTGATTCGCTTTTGCTTCTTTCACAAAAAAGAGAATCTGCTTTCATGAAAGAATGGGCTGACGACTGGTCCGGCAGCAGATGGATGAAGGCAATGCTTTCGCATTCAATGTGGGTTCACCAGGACACACTATATTATTCAAAGACCGAATCAGATACCCTTCCGGAGTTTTCTCCACGGGACTCTTGTGTCTTTGTCACAGGTTACACTTCAGTTGTCTTCAACAAGTCAAATATGAAGACAGAACTTGCACTTTGGCCGCAGGATGCTGATCCGCAAAAAGACTCCCCCTATCCGGGATGGCCTGTAGTGCTCGGTCAGTATAATGATTACATGGGCAGGGTTGTTGCCTGGCTTCCGGAGTTTGTATTTGAAGGAATGACAAATCCTGTAATAAGAGTAATCAAACAGTCAACAGGAGAAATAATTTATTCACTCAGGATAAGCGGCACATCATATCAACCGGGTGTTTTTAATTATGGACTCTATACCATTGAAGCAGGTGATCCTGATACTGGTAACTGGAAAAAAGTGGAGAACGTTGCCGCATGGTCTGTCAAAGAGAGGCAAAATGTCATAATAAGCTTTTAAGTATATCAAAAAGCTTTCTGAAAGTTTATTAAACCCCTTCGGGGTTTTCGATATTACAGCAGTATGTTGATCCCCGGGTTGTTACCCGGGGTTATTAATATCAAGTCCCTTTCAGGGACATATAACCTATACGTAATGCAATGATGATGATACCTGTATCTAAATAATCCCTTTCAGGGATATAAACCCTATAAGTGATGCAGTGATGATGATACCTGTTTCATTTAGTCCCTTTTAAGGACCTTCTTTCTGTGGGTATAATAATATGATAATGATTTGTGATTGAGCAATATCATATTGACTTTCATCCATCGTAATGCAAGTAGCAAACTAAGACTGTTAACCCCGTGACTGAAGATACTGATTGGGATTAGCAAAGATAAAATTGCACCTCTGCATGCTTCCCGTCACTGACTTCAGGCCTAAGGGATTCATCCGATTTCATGCTCCGAAGGAGCTTAAGATGAATAACCCCGGGCGCCAGCCCGGGGTATCAGTAAGTAAGTACAATCAGCTCCGAAGGAGCGTAATAAGAATTATTTATTCACCGGTGCGTTTTTCAGAGTAGCAACCAGGAAATTCCAGAATTTGCCAACAGTCTCGATATCCACTTTCTCATCGGGACTATGTGGATGCTTAATTGTGGGGCCAAAACTTATTGAGTCAAGTTTTGGATATGCTCCCATAATAATTCCACACTCAAGACCAGCATGAATTGCTTTAATCTCAGGAGCTTTTCCATAGAGTTTTTTATAGGTTTCCTTCATGGTCTTAAGGATGGGTGAATCCATGTTCGGGTTCCAACCGGGGTAGCTGCCTGAGAGCTCTACTTGTGCATCAATAAGCTGGAACACAGCAGCTATCTTCCATGCCACGGCTTCTTTTGCCGAATCAACTGAGCTGCGTGTCAGGTTATGCGCTTCGAACTTACCATCCATGACTCTTACTATTGCCAGATTGTTTGATGTCTCAACCAATCCCGGCATGCTCTGACTCATTCTTTGCACTCCATTGGGGCATACGAACACAGCTCTGATAATACGATACTGGTCACCGGCGTTCATTACTTTTGCGGGTGCCTTGCAGCTTTCAGCAAAGAATTTTATTTCGGGATCAGCCTCCTTAAACTCAATCCTGTACATCTTCTCATAACCCTTTACGAACTTCTCAAACTGGGCTTTCTTTATTGATGGTACAGCTACTGTGGCAAAAGATTCGCGTGGTATTGCGTTACGGAGATCTCCGCCTGCATATGATTCAATGCGCATTCCAAAATCATTTTCAGCCTGCTGAAAAAACCGGAACATCAGCTTATTGGCATTGCCACGACAGAGATGTATATCAACGCCGGAGTGACCTCCGCGAAGACCCTTAAGAGTTATTTTATACCCTGTCATACCTGAAGGAGTTTTCTCCTGCCTGTAGTTACGGGTGGCACTTACATCTATGCCACCGGCACATCCAACGCATAGTTCGCCTTCATCTTCAGAATCCATATTTATCATTATCTCGCCTTTCAGAATCCCCTTTTTAAGACTCTTGGCGCCAGTCATGCCTGTCTCTTCATCAATGGTAAAGAGAGCCTCCAGTGGACCGTGGCTAATCTTCGGGTCAGTCATTGCAGCCATAGCTGCAGCCACACCTATACCGTTATCAGCTCCTAAAGTAGTGCCTTTTGCCTTAACCCATCCGGCATCAATTCTGGTTTCAATAGGATCTTTCTCAAAGTCAAATACCTTATCAGAGTTCTTTTGGGGAACCATGTCAAGGTGGCCCTGCATAATGATACCTTTACGGTTTTCCATGCCTTTTGTGGCAGGCTTACGAAGAATAACATTGCCGGTCTTATCGACTATAGTCTCAATACCATGGTCTTTGCCAAACTTCTTCATGTACTCTATCATCGCCTTCTCTTTCTTTGAAGGACGAGGTATCTGTGTTATTTCATAGAAATATTTCCACAGAAGCTTTGGTTCAAGATTGCGTATATCACTCATAATAAATTTTTTATAGGTTATTCTTTAACAATATTAGGCATTTCAAGGCCATAGCCTTTTTTCTTATCTTCTGCTTTAAGCAGGAATGCGAAGACGATTGCCAGAAGGCCAAAAGCAGTAAAGATAGCCATAGGTAAAGTATAGTTATAGGTATTAACTGTAACACCTTCGAGCATTTTCTGTCCAGTAACACAATATTTATCAAGAACCCAGCCGATTAATGCAGGAACCAACATTAAACCAATATTCTGGACAAGGAAAATCAGCGCATAAGCAGTACCCAGTTGATGCTCAGGTATAATTTTAGGTACTGAAGGCCACATTGCTGAAGGCACAAGTGAGAATCCAATACCTAGGATGATTATTAATAATATTGCAATTATCCAATGGTTCAGGAATGGAACTGTAAACATAGCATGTACAAAAATTATCAGTGCTGCTCCTATCAGCATTATTGTTGCTCCTTTACCCTTACGGTCATAGAGGTTTCCAAAGAACGGGGTAAGAAGGATAGTGCCAAAGGGTAATACAGCAGGAATAGTACCGGCTAACTCATTTGATATTCCAAATTTGTTCACCATCAGGTCGGCTGCAAATTTCAGGAACGGGAATACAGCTGAATAGAAGAGAACACAAAGAATGGCTATGAACCACCAGCCTTTGTTTGTCAATATTTTTCCGATATCTGCAAGACGGAAAGCCTCTTCATTGTTTACAGTTTCAGAAGCGGCATCTGCTTCAGCACGCGATGCGTCCAGTTTCTTATCCATGAAAGTATAGATAATGAAAGAGATCAATCCGATACAGAGAAGGATAAGGCAGACAAGTATAGGTGCTGAAACATTATTGAATGCCTTTGCCAAAGGCACTGAAGTTGAAAGAGCAAGAGCTGTTCCCAACCTTGCCGTGGCCATTTCGAGACCCATTGCAAGGGCAAGTTCTTTCCCTTTGAACCATTTAACAATGATTTTTGACACTGTGATACCGGCAGTTTCAACACCAACTCCAAATATTGCGAAGCCTAATCCTGCCATCAGAACCTGAGCTTTGACATTCCAGAACAGGACATGCCATATCTGCCCGTCAAGGCTATGGGTGGATACTGCCCAGTATTTGATTGCGGTACCTATAACCATAATAGTTGCAGCCATCACACCTGTAAAACGGACTCCCATTTTATCAAGGATAATACCGCCGACAAGCAACATCAGGAGGAACACATTAAACCAACCATATGCGCTGGTAAAAAAACCATATTCCGAGCTATCCCAGTGTAGCTGACCCTCAAGAAGTCCTTTCAACGGAGCCATGACATCAGTCAGGTAATAACCGCATAACATTGTGAATGCTACAACTGCCAATGCGGTCCACCTCGCAGTCTTTGAGTCAGCCAGAGTTTTTCTTATTTTTTCCATATTATATAAGGTATATTAATATTATTAAGGTGTGTAAATGTATAAAAAAAACATCCCGGAAAATAATATATACAACATGTTATAATGAACTTTAAGGCACGTTTTTGGTTGTAAGGATGAACAAATTATATTTGCAGGGTTAAATGTTCTCTTAAAAGAATTTACAATTAACTGAATATCATGAAGAAAATAGCTTTGATTATATTTTTCGCAGTGTCCACCATCCTTCTCTCAGGTCAGACAACCCAGGTAAAATGGTTTACTATTGAAGAGGCAGTAGCACTTACAAAGGAAAATCCGCGCCCAATATTTGTTGATGTATATACCACATGGTGTGGCTGGTGCAAAGTTTTTGATAAGGAGACTTTCCCAAACCCTGTTATTGCAGAAATGCTTAACACAAAATATTATGCTGCCAAATTTGACGGAGAATCAAAAGATCCTGTCACTTTTCAGGGAAGAACTTTTATAAACGATGGAAAACTTGGCAAGTTTCATCAGCTGGCGTATGCCCTTTTGCAGGGAAAGATGAGCTTTCCGACAGTAGTTTTTCTTACTGATAAGAGTGAATTGATAACTCCTATCCCGGGCTACCGTAATGCTGCAGAATTTGAACCGTTCCTGGTTTACTTTTCCGGAAGTGAATGGCAAAAGAAATCCTTTGAAGATTTTATGAAGGATTTTAAAGGGCAAGTAGTTCTTGCTGAAAAGACTACTTCCCGATAATAAAGTTTGCAGGCAGAGTCACAATATTTCCAAACTGGTAAACCAGTTTTCGTGCATTACATACAGGCTCATTTCCGGATATAATTCGTATTTCAACAACATCGGGGACCCTGTAGAAAAGCTTGTCATTTTTACTGATTTCTTTCTCCGATATAACAGGTCTCACAACAAGATTGAGCTCTTTGGTCTTGCCCGAAGGTATCATTTCAATAGTGATTGGAGTTCCTGTTTCTCCTCCGGCAGATCTAACGCCCTCAAGCGATGAGAAGTTACAGAGCACTGCCTTCTCTCCGGAGAAAGACTGAGGAGGGATATACCAAAATCGATAGAGTTTTTTTTCAGTCCATCTTTTGCCTGCAAAAAGCGCAGTATACTCCTTGTCAAGCCTGTTAATTTCCTCTATCGCAGCGTCACCCTGCGGGAAAACATTAGTTTCGCCGGTGAGAAGCATATGCTTGCCTTCACGTAATTCGAGAAGCTTCCTGGCAGCAGACTCAGCAACCTCTGCATCAGATGGCTTTCTTTTCTTTTCGACAAGATACGGAACACGTATAAAAGCAGTATCAGCCTTTATTAATTTAAAGGCAGTATCTGTTTTAAATGAAACGTATTCTTCAGCCCCCATATCCGGGAAATGCAGCCCTGAATAATTGCTTTCTCCCCTGTTATCAGAATAGCTTCTTGATAAATACTGGTCAGAGTTTATATCAAGTATAAGACCGCTGCGTCTTAAGGCCAGAGCATTTGTCTGCATAATGGAAGTGCCCTGAATGACATAGAACTGTGAAGGATCAGGTTCCTCTATTGTGTTAAGATCAACCCTGGAAAGAGCCCATATTTCATTTTTTTCTTTAATGACATCATCAAGACCCAATAATTCTGAAGCATATTCTGCGTAAGGACCAGGTACCTCAATTGTCTTATCAGCAATAACGTCAATTTCAAAGATGGTCATAGGAAGTGCATAGACAATACTTCCGTCAGTTACAGCTACTTCACCACCTAAAGGAAGAATAGTAATATCAGATTTTGAAGCTTTCCTGAACGGGGAGCAACCGCTGATTGTAATAATGATTATAGCAATTACAAGCAAATGAGTTTTTTTCATTTTCGGGATGTTTATCATTGTAATTTAATTATCATGGTTCAAGGATACTACACGGAATGCGTTACCAATGCTGTTAACGATGTCACCGGCAATAAGAGATTCTTCGGATTGCTTCTCCAGGGCGCAGTCTCCGGCCAGTCCATGCAGTGACACACCTGCAAGTGCAGCCTGTTCAGGATTATACTGCTGCCCAAGAAGAGATGTGATCATTCCTGTCAGAACATCACCACTTCCTGCAGTAGCCATTCCAGAGTTACCGGTACTGTTGAAGAATAACCTTCCATCAGGATAAGCTATTGAAGTACATGCTCCCTTAAGTATTACAATGCAGTTATACTTTTCAGCAAACTCCTGCTGGGAGATTAACAGTTTATAGTCAGTTAAATCATTGCCTGTAAGACGCTTAAATTCGCCTGGATGCGGAGTCAATATTGAATTTGGAGGTAAAAGCTGCAGCATTCTGCGATCATGAGAAAGAATATTGAGGGCATCGGCATCAATCACAACAGGGCCTCTGTACTTCTCAAGAAGACCGGCAAAAGCTTCCCTTGTATCAGGGTCAGTTCCAAGGCCCGGCCCTATTCCAACAGAATCATACTTATTCATCTCCGGTATTGACGTGACGATTTCTTCGCCGGGATCAGGTGATACCATTGCCTCAGGCAAAGCCGACTGAACCGGAATAATTGCCGATTTAGGCACATGGAGGGTGACAAGTCCGGCTCCGGTGCGCAATGCAGCGCCTGCAGTTAATATGGCAGCACCTGCTTTGCCATATGAACCTGCAATAAGAAGAACATGCCCGTAAGAACCTTTGTGGTCGAACTTTTTTCTCTTACGAAGAATAGGCCTGACATCCGAAGGTTCAAGGTAATAAAAGCGCGTCGGCATTTTTGCAATTGTCTCTTTATGCAGCCCGATGTCAATTACTTCCCATTCTCCGGTAAAAACGCTATTGCCGGCAAACATGAATGCCAGCTTCGGGAACTGAAATGTAATTGTATATGAAGCTTTAATTATCGTATTTCTGTCAGCCTCAGAGTTATCCTCGCAGAATAAGCCTGACGGAATATCAATTGAAATAATGAAAGCGCCGGAGCTATTAATCTTTTGTATCACTTCCGCAGCCAGTCCTGACGGAGGCCTTGTGAGCCCGCTGCCAAAAATGGCGTCAATGATTACTTCACTATTTCCACATTCAGGGATTTCTTTATAAGTAGTAATAATGACCGGTTTGATTGAGACCTCATTCAATCTACCGAGGTTTATTTCCATGTCATTACTATGAGAGGCTCCTGTTTCAATGACAAATACTCTTACATTATAATTTTCTGAAGCAAGCAGTCTTGCTAAAACTAATCCATCACCGCCATTATTTCCTGTACCTGCGAAGATATTCACAACCTTATCAGGGTCTATTCTCATTTTTATTTTCCTGAAAGCATTGAAAGCTGCTCTCTCCATCAGGTCAACGGAAGCGACAGGCTCAAGTTGAATCGTGGCAGCATCCAGCTTACGGATATCTTCGGCGGTGAAGATTTTCATCTGAAATCATTTGTTACAAATTTAACTAAACAGGCTTGCAAAAATTGTTCACAAGCACTTTTTAGCTCATTTTGACAGTAAAAAAAGATTAATATATTTGTCTCCACCTCAAACGTAAAAACAAAAACATCAAAAACTATGCTTAAGAATCATCCGAAAGGACTAATAGTCGCCTTTTTTGCCAACATGGGAGAAAGGTTTGGTTTTTATACCATGATGGCAATACTTGTACTGTTTCTTCAGGCAAAATTTGGTTTGTCAGCTGAAAATGCCTCAGGAATATACAGTTGGTTTTATTTTGCAATATATGCGCTTGCCCTCTTTGGAGGTATCCTGGCTGATGCGACCAACAAATATAAAACAGTGATCCTGGCAGGGATACTTGTAATGTTTACCGGTTACATCTTCATGGCTATACCAGGTATGTCACTGACATTTACCGTGATAGCGCTTTTCACGATTGCCTTCGGAAACGGTCTTTTCAAGGGAAACCTTCAGGCAGTTGTCGGCCAGATGTATGATGATCCAAAATATTCAAAACTGAGAGATTCAGCTTTTATGATCTTCTACATGGGTATTAACATAGGAGCAATTTTTGCTCCTTTTGCAGCAACAGGCATAAGAAACTGGTGGCTGAAAGTAAATGGCTTTCTGCATGACGCCAGCCTTCCTGCATTATGCCACCAGTACAATAATGGCACTATTACTGATACCGCAGCACTACAGCAGCTGGCAGACAAGGTTAACCTTGCAGGGCCGGTAACGGATCTGGGCACATTTGCCAGCAGCTATCTTGAGGTGTTCTCAAAAGGCTACAACTATGCCTTTGGTATTGCCGCATGTGCAATGGTTGTCTCTTTAGTTGTCTATGTCTCATTTAAGAAACTGCTTCCAAACAAGGAGAAAGTTATTAAAGATGAAAAAGGTCCGAAGGTTCAATTCAGGCCCTGGGCATTAATAGGTGCTGCTATTGCAATGGGACTGACTGCATTTGCTCTTTCATTCCTTGTAGATTATAAAGATGCTCTTGCATACGGGTTGTTTGCAGGTTTCGTGGTATGGATACTTGTAAGTGCCAAGAAGGAAGAGATGTCACGCGTTTCAGCTCTGATAATGGTCTTTTTTGTGGTAATCTTTTTCTGGATGTCATTCCACCAGAATGGTCTTACCCTTACATGGTTTGCAAGGGACTACACGGCAAAAGAGGTAGGCTCATTTACTTATCTCTTCTTTACTTTACCTTCACTTTTAGCTGTCGTTGGAGCTTTCCTCGGTCTTGTTCTCCTTATCAAGAAATCGAACAGCACTCAGACAAAACTGATAGGTGGTGTTCTTTTTTTAGCCGCTTTTGTATTCGCCTATTTCAGGGTTACAAGGGCAGGCGATG
>CAZGDJ010000039.1:0-14765 GCA_964524635.1 uncultured Rikenella sp.
GATTCTGCAAAAGTTACAGCATGGCTCATTAACATAAAGGCTATCTCTGAGGAGTACTTTACAGGCATCTTTGAACGGGTTGTCGATGGCGCTCAGGACAATTCATGGGCAGATGGTATTGAGACCGCCCTTAATCTCAGAGGACAAAAAATGGATGTAAAGCTCAAACCGACGGTATCAGCATACGCCCCATTCTATATCTCTTCATCCAATTATGGTTTTTTCAATGAGACAACATGGCCCGGAGTGATAGACTTCTGCAGTGAAAACCCGGAGGTCGTAAAAATATCATTCGAAGGTCCTGAGATGGCGTTTAAGATCTACACTGACGATAATCCTCTTGATATTGTACGAAGACATGCTCTTGAGACCGGGCCTTCTGTCGTTCCTCCTTCATGGGCATTCGGACCATGGCGCTGGAGAGATACACATTCCAACAATCCTGTTTATTATGACGGCACACCTAAGAAAGCACCTTTTAACACTGATATTGTTGAGGATGTATTGATGATGAAGGCTTTTGATATCCCGGGCACAGCCATGTGGATTGACAGGCCATGGGCAACAGGTCCGAATGGCTTTGATGACTACGAATTTGATCTCACACGCTTCCCTGACCCTGAAGGAATGATTAAATGGCTTAACAGCAAAGAATTTGAGCTGATGATATGGATTGCTCCTTTCGTGATGGGAAAGATGGCAGAATATGCCGAGAAGTATCATTACAGCCTGGTAAGCAAGATGCATGGCAACAATCCTGGGCAGGTACTTATTGACTTTACCAACCCGGAAGCAGTAAAATGGTGGGGTGAAAACGGCCCTGCCAAAATGGCCAGGATGGGCATCAGGGGTTTTAAACTGGACAGGGCCGACGGCGAAAAGCTGACTGACTCATTGCATCTTATAACATCTGCCGGCACCAGTTACCGCGAGAATTACAATGACTTCCCAAGACAGTATGTAAAAGCAACCTATGATGCTGTAAAACCAATCCTTGGTGATAATGTTATACTGTATCCGCGCTCACAGTATACAGGCAGTGCAAGATACGGAGGGATGTGGGCCGGGGACACCGATGGCAAACCTGAAGGTCTGAGATCCGCCATCATAGGAATGCAACGCTGTGCTGTCATGGGATACCCTCTCTGGGCTTCAGATATAGGTGGTTACTGGGGCGCATACTCGAGAGAGACAACAATGCGGTGGATTGCTTTCGGATGCTTCTCCCCTCTTATGGAAGTGGGGCCTACCAATAACTATGCCTTCTGGAGCAATCCAGGTGAACCTCACTATGACATTGAACTTATAGCCACCTGGAGACTCTATTCAAAAATCAGAGTAAAGCTGGCTGACTATATTTCAGAGCTTGCATTTAAAGCCGGCACAGACGGAACACCAATATCAATGCCTCTGTTCCTTGCCTATCCTGAACAAACCGATTCCTGGAATGACTGGCAGACATTTATGCTGGGCCCTGATATCCTTGTGTCTGCAATCTGGGACAAGGATGTAACTTCCCAAAGTCTCTTTCTGCCTGAGGGCGAGACATGGACAGACGCATGGACGGGCGATGAATACATGGGCGGTGAATATGTGACAATTGAAACACCATTGTACAAAATACCAATCTTTATCAGGAAAGGATCAGATATAGATCTTGGAAACCTTGAGGAAATTTATGCCGAATCATTGAAAATCGCTTCTGTAAAACCTGACCTCGAAGCTCTGGAAGCAGAGGAAGGATGGAGATAACAATCACAAAACAATTACAAAATGAAGTACAGGCAACTTGGTAAAACCGGATTCAAAGTATCTGAGATTTCTCTGGGGACATGGCAGGTGGGTGGAAAATGGGGATCAAAATTTGATCATAGGCTTGCGCAAAGCATCCTGCAGAGGGCAATTGACAGTGGTGTCAACTTCATTGACACTGCCGATGTCTATTCTGATGGTGAAAGCGAAAAAGCTGTAGGACAATTAATTAAGAAAACAGAAAAAAGGGTTTACGTCGCCACAAAATGCGGAAGGCAAATTCAGCCGCATATAAGCAAAGGCTATACACCTGAAATTTTGCGTGGTTATGTTGAAGACTCACTGCGCAGACTTAAGCTGGAATGTATTGACCTGATCCAGCTGCACTGCCCGCCAACCGAAGTATATTACCGTCCTGAGATATTCGGCGAGTTTGAAAAACTAAAGAAAGAGGGCAAGATCCTGAACCTGGGTGTGAGCGTTGAAAAAGTAGAGGAAGCTCTGAAAGCCACAGAATTTGAAAATGTGACAACCATTCAGATCATTTATAATATCTTCCGTCAGCGGCCAAATGAAAGACTTTTTGCTATGGCCAGGGAAAAGAATATCGGTCTCATTATTAGAGTACCCCTTGCAAGCGGCCTTCTCTCCGGAAAGTTCTCTTCAACAACAAGTTTTGCCCCCGGGGATCATCGTTTCTTTAATCGGAACGGCATGATGTTCGACAAAGGGGAGACTTTCTCAGGTGTCAATTACGAGAAAGGTCTCCAGGCAGTTGAAAGACTGGCTAAAATGTTCCCTGAAAACACTCCTCTGGCACATGTTGCCTTAAGATGGATATTAATGTGTGATGAGGTGAGCTGTATCATACCCGGGGCCTCTTCACCGGATCAGGTATCGACGAACCTTCAGGCTGAGGACTTCACCCCGTTAACCGAAGATCAGATGGCTGCTATACGCCGGATTTATATTGAAGATATAAAACCATCAGTCCATCACCTCTGGTAGCCTTCGATTTCCGCCATATACCGTGTTAATTCCGCTGTTTACCTTGCATATCAGCGGTTAACAATTATATTTCTTAATATATTTGTCAGCACTGACCTGAGGATTACCGGGTCATGAAGTAACATTAACTTGAATTAATACAACTTATATACTATGGACCATAATGGATCAGTACTGATCATTGGCTCAGGGGTTGGCGGGATAACAACCTCTATTTACCTGGCAAAGAAAGGATTCAGTGTTGACATCTATGAAAAGAACAGCTTTCCCGGAGGGCGCTGCGGGCAGATAATACGTGATGGCCATCGTTTTGACATAGGAGCGACCATGATGCTGATGCCTGACACTTACAGAGGTGTCTTTG
Organism: uncultured Rikenella sp.; assembly: GCA_964524635.1. Classification (GTDB taxonomy): domain Bacteria; phylum Bacteroidota; class Bacteroidia; order Bacteroidales; family VadinHA17; genus SR-FBR-E99. The sequence continues at coordinate 3,125 of CAZGDJ010000039.1, forward strand.
ATTCTCTTGGTCTTAAGCTGGAGGAAACCCTGAATGTTAAGAATCTGGATGATTTATATACCATATACTTTGATAATGGTGAGAAACTGGATTTTACAACAGATGCAAAACGAATGGAGGAACAACTTGAAAGAATTGAACCAGGTAGTTTTGTTAAAGAAAGAAAATATGTAAAAACCGGAGCAGAGTTATATAAGTTGTCATTTGAAAAGCTTATCGGACGCAACTTTTTCAGCTTTTTTGATTTTTTTACTTTCAACAATGCATTGCTTCTTGTTAAGCTTAAGACATATCTAAAGCATAGCCGATATACCGCAAGGTTCTTCAAAGACAAGCATCTTCAGATGGCATACATGTTTCAGAATATATATGTCGGTCAAAATCCGTTCAATGCTCCTGCACTTTTCTCAATGATACCAGCAGCTGAACTTACAGAAGGTTCTCTGTTCCCCACAGGCGGAATGTTTAGCGTTGTTGATAAGCTAATGTCAGTAGCAAGTAATCTGGGCGTTAAGTTTCATTTTGAGAAGCCTGTGGCTTCTATAAATGTTGAGGGACGAAAAACAACCGGTGTGACATTCTCCGATGGCTCATCAGTAAATGCTGATATCATTGTAGCAAATGCTGACCTTCCCTATGTATACCGCTCGCTTCTGCCCGAAAGCCGCAAATCACGACGCATTGACAGAATGGAATACTCATGTTCCGCTCTCGTTATGCATTGGGGGCTTGACAAACGGTACACACAGCTGGGGCATCACAATGTCTTCCTTTCAGATCGTTTCCGTGAAGGTTTGGATAAAATCTTTGTTGATAAATCGATGGGTGACGACCCATGCTTCTACATACATGCTCCCTCTGTAACAGATCCATCTGCCGCCCCTGAAGGATGTGATTCGCTATCAATAGCTGTGGGTGTGGGGCATATTGATAAAAAGCATCCGCAGAATTGGAATGAGATAATGGAAAGAGCACGTAAATCAGTAATTTCGAAACTCAGGAAAATTGGCATTACAGATATAGAGGAACATATTAAATTTGAAATTTGTGCTACTCCGGAAGCATGGGAAGATACGTTTAACATAACACACGGATCTGTTTTTGGAAGTCTGGGGCATAAAATTTTCCAGATGGGATATTTCAGACCACATAATAAAGACAGGCGATATAAAAACCTTTATTTCACGGGGGGCAGCACCCACCCGGGTAACGGAATACCTTTTGTGTTACTATCAGCAAAACTCGTTTCTGAAAGAATTTTCAGAGACATGAAAAAAGACTAATTCACCATTTATTATGACAACAGAAGAGCAATTCCTGAATACCTTCCGATCAATAGATTTTGAAAGTATTACAGAGCATCCGAATATACTTATCGCGGCTAATTTCTGGGAAACGGAAAGATATCAGGCAGCCCGCACTTGCTACAAGTTCATGCGACTTATTGATGACCTCATTGATGATCATAAGGCTGAGAATAAGAAAATTGAAGAAAGTGAGAAACAGAAATTTACTGGTGATGTTGAACGATGGCTTGTTATGCTATTGAGTAAAACAGATAATACACCTTTCGGGGAGGAACTACAGGATACTGTCAGGCGCTTCAGAATTCCACACTGGCCACTGGAGGCTTTTGCAAGGTCAATGCTCTATGATATTCACCATGACGGATTTCAAAGCATATCTGCTTTCATTGAGTATTCGCAGGGAGCATCTGTTGCTCCGGCATCTATTTTTGTTCATCTGGCCGGTCTGAGAGAGAATAACGGAACGTATGCTGACCCTCCCTTTGATGTCAGAAAGACAGCAACGCCATGCGCCATCTTCAGCTACATTGTACATATTATCAGAGACTTCCGTAAAGACCAGTTGCATAACCTTAATTACTTCGCTGATGATGTCATTGTAAAGAATAAACTTTCACGCAATGACCTGCGCAGAATTGCTGAAGGAGCATCAATTCCTTCAGGGTTCAGGAACATGATGGACGAATATTATCATATCGCTGATGAATATCGAATAGAGACTATATACGCAATGCGAGATATTTTCCCAAAGCTTTCTCCACAATACAGGTTAAGCTTTGAGATCATCTTCGAACTCTATCTGATGGTCTTTGAACGTATAGATATAAAGAATGGCACTTTCTCAACCGAAGAACTGAACCCTACGCCCGGTGAAATTAAAGACAGAGTCATGAAGGTGATAATGAGGCAAAAAGCATGAATCAAAAATGATAAAGACAAAAGATAAAAGGCACAAGTTGACGAATGAAATGAGGAAATCCCGCAAAGCGGGAACAAAAGTTAAAAGTGTACATTGAGCCTCACTTTTATCTTTTTAATTTTGTCTTTTATCTTGTCTTATGACTAGCAAACCAGAAGACCTGAATAACCATTTCCATGCTAAAGAAAATACCGCACACTTATGTAATTGTATTTGGCATAATTGTGATCTCTGCAATCCTTACCTGGGTTGTTCCGGGAGGAACCTTTGACAGGCAGACAATTAATGTAAACGGTATTGACAGAAGTGTGGTCATACCCGGATCGTTCCACTATGCCGAGAGAAACCCTCAGACATGGCAGGTCTTCTCTTCACTTTTTGATGGTTTTGTTGATAAAGCTGATATTATTGTTTTCATTCTTATTATCGGAGGCGCTTTCTGGATTATGAATGAAAGCAAAGCCATTGACGTCGCAATACAATCTGTGCTGAGATTCACAAAAAGGATTGAGCATAACAGGATTATAAAAAAAATTGGGGCTAATAATCTGATTTTCATTATAATAATGATCGTATTCAGCTTTTTCGGTGCAGTCTTCGGTATGAGTGAAGAGACAATCGCTTTCGTAATAATATTTGTCCCCCTGGCTATTTCAATGGGATATGATTCAATTGTCGGAGTCTCTTTATGTTTTGTGGCTGCAGCACTTGGTTTTGCAGGAGCGTTTCTTAACCCGTTTACAATAGGAATTGCTCAGGGTCTGTCAAATCTTCCTCTTTTTTCAGGACTGGAATACAGGCTGGTCTTATGGCTGATTATAAGTGCCGTTGGATTTATTTATGTTCTTCGATATGCTTCCAGGATTAAAAAAGACCCTTCACGATCATTGGTGAAGGAAGATGATGATCACTGGCGAAAACTACATGCTGAAGGTCCCGGTAAAACAGAGTATTGCACTCCATTATCCTCATGGATCGCATATATACTTCTCACTTTGGTAATGGCTGCTTTTGCGGTTTATCACCCGATGACAACTCTGACATTCGGCGAGAGTAAGGTATCTCTGCCTGCCCTCCCGGTTCTGGCAGCGTTGTTCGGCACAACAGGATGGATAACCCTAAGAAAATCAGTACACTTCTTTATTATTGAGATACTGCTTTTTACAATTCTTTACCTTATCACAGGCGTAATCGGGTATGGCTGGTATATTATGGAAATTGCCACCCTCTTTTTTGCTATGGGGCTTGCAGCAGGAATCTCAATGAGTTATTCAGCAAACAAGATCACTAAATTGTTTCTTGATGGTGTCAAAGATATTCAGTCGGCGGCTATCATTGTAGGTCTGGCAAGTGGCATAATAATCATTCTGAACAATGGCAATATTATTGACACTTTACTTTATAAACTATCAGAGTCAATCTCCGGAATGGGCAGGTTTGCATCCGTCAGTATGATGTATGTGGTTCAGACCTTTATTAACATGGTAATGCCATCAGGTTCAGCAAAAGCTGCTCTGACCATGCCCATGATGTCACAATTCTCAGATCTGATTGGAGTATCACGTCAGGCTACTGTCGTAGCCTACCAGCTGGGCGATGGCTTTACCAATATGATTACACCCGTATCTGGTGTTCTTCTGGGAGTGCTGACAATGGCCAGGATACCATACGAAAAATGGTTCAAATGGGTTCTGCCGCTTATAATCATTCTTACATTATTGGGATTTTTATTACTGATACCCACGGTTTACCTTACGCTGAAGGGATTCTGAGAAGTTTCAAGAAGGATTCTAAGTGCCGGACAATTCTTTGTAAAAAACCACAATTTCGTATATTTGATTGAAATACAACCTAAAGGATCATGAAAAAAAGTCTTTTTACAATACTTATTACAGTCCTGATTATTGCCGGGTGTGATGGTGGTACCAAAAGCTATGAAAGAAACCTGGCTCTTGCAGATATGACAGTCTCTGAGGACGTATTGGCTATTGTTGATGATCAAATGGCACCACCGCCTCCTCCTCTTCCTTCCCAGGAAGCCCGGGATGGCTCTGCAAATCAGTATGACAGTGATATTCCAGAGGTAAGACAATCAGAGGATAAAAAGATCATCAAGGATGGCAGTGTAACACTGAAGGTTGATGATATAGAAGTAGCAAAGAAACAGGCAGATTCACTTCTGGTCCTTTTTAGTGCCTACTACAGCAGTGAAAACATGGTAAACAGCGACTACGCATTGAACTATAATCTTGCTATCAGGATACCGTCAGCTAATTTTGAGAAGTTTATTTCTGCCCTTGATGCGGGTGATGGTGAGATAACCAATAAGAATGTAAATGCCCGCGATGTTACTATTGAGTTCATTGACATCCAATCACGCCTGTCAAATAAACGCAGCTACCTTGATCGGTACAGGGAGCTTCTTAAACAGGCAAAGAGTGTAAAGGACGTGCTTGAGATAGAAGAGCAGATAAGATCTCTTGTTGAGGAGATTGAGAGTTCGGAGGGCAGACTGAAATATCTTACTGATCAGGTTGCATATAGCACTCTGAATCTCACTATTTTCAGGGAGAAAGGCTACACCTACCGTCCTGCTGTCAAAGGACCTTTCGGTGAAAGACTTAAAAGGTCTCTTTCAGGCGGCTGGAACGGACTTGTAACTTTTACACTTATCCTTATCAGGCTGTGGCCTTTATGGATAATCTTTGCTGTGGTAATATCTTTATGGATAAGGCATAGAAGAAAAAGAAAAGCATAAAACAAAAGAGGGGCTCATGAAGCCCCTCTTTTGTTATTATGAATTGATATCAGAATCTGAAACCAGCTGAAAGACCAAAACCGGTATTTCTCTTAATAAGTTGTTCTCCGGTGTCTCCTTCAACATCTGAGTTTATCTTCAGCAATCCAAGCTGAGTATTAAACTGAAGGAACAAACCCATTGAGAACTCATAACCGGCATAAAGGTTGGCGCCGGCATCTAAACGCTTGTAATACGGAAACAGATCATCATTTAATTCGCTGACAGTTTTTGCAAATCTTACATCATATTCCAGGCTTATTGAACCTGATTGATATTTTGCTGAGCCATCTATCGCAAATGCCACATAAGGACCGAAGCCCAAGAGTATATGACCATCCCCAAACTGAGGCCTGAAAAGGAAGTTGATGGGCACTTCGATATAGGAAAGCTTCACAGTTGTTGATTTATCACCGGAAGCCTTTGTTGAAACAAATGCGTCATTGGTCTTTGCACCTTTTAGTGAATATAGTACACCTGGCTGGAGATAAAAATCAGGAGCAACAGGTATATTAACATTTGCTCCTCCATGAAATCCTATCATCAGGCTATTCTGAAACTCTACACCATCATCATCCTGACCGCTTATATTCTGGAAATTTACACCTCCGAGCAAACCAAACTGAACCTGTGCCTGTAAAGTGGCAGCCGAAACAATCAGGATAGTAAGTATTGTGACAATTTTAGTTTTCATGATTTATTAATGTTTTTATTATCAACTTGTTAGATGAATAGAATATTTATTTACCTGCTTCAGCTGTTGCATCTGCTACCATTTTCTCATTTGCAGTGATAAGGAACTCAACCCTGCGATTCTGGGCTCTTCCCTCATCAGTTTCGTTGTCATATTTTGGAACAGTCTCGCCAAAGCCTTTAACTGTAACACGCGTTGCAGCAATTTCTTTTGTGCTGAGATAATCTGATACGGCTGTAGCTCTCTTAACTGAAAGTGTCTGATTGTACTCTTCAGTACCCTTGCTGTCAGTATGTCCCTGAACCTCAATATCGGTATCGGGATAAGTATTAAGTACTGTTACCAGCTTATCAAGGTTAGCCATGGCATCGGCAGACAGGTCTGACTTATTGAACCCGAAAAGAACGGCACTGCTGAATTCAACAACTATTCCTTCGCCAACTCTTTCTACAGTTGCATCAGGGACCGAAGCTTCAATTTCCTTTGCCTGTTTGTCCATCTGGTGACCAATTATTGCACCTGTTGCTCCGCCTACCGTTGCACCAATAATTGCTCCGAGTGCAGTATTGCCGGTTGCTTTACCAACAATAGCTCCGGCTGCACCACCTGCTGCAGTTCCAATAGCCGCTCCTTTGGTAGTCTTGTTCATTGATGCGCATCCTGATAAAATCAAAGTGGCACACAGAACAAGAATAATGTTTACTTTAATTGTTCTCATGATGATACTCTTTTTATGGTTAACAATATATCCTGACTTAAAAGTAGTTACTCTAGAAGACGATCCGATTCATACTATAAAAATACAAATTCTACCTATCAGATAAAAATTCCGGTCTTATCGCTCAATGACCTGATTAAGAAAACAGGGTTCATCTCCTTAGTGTTATCTTTTCATAGCTTTCGTCAGCACTCCCATGACACCCCTGATAAAGGTGGCTGATGTGAGAACCTTGACTACAGGGCTTACTGTTGATCTGCGTCGCGTGTTTGTGGTTCGCTGATAGCGATCAGCTTCTTTTTCCCTTGCTTTCCTTTCTTCTGCATCAGCTTTTTCCTGCTCTATGGTATTTATTTTCCTGTCAAGCATTTCATATGCGCTCTCCCTGTCTACAGGGCGTGAATACTTTCTTACGAGATCTGACGAGTTATTAATATCTGATATTTCCTGAGGTGACAGTATATCCATCCTGCTCATCGGGGCTCTTACCATTGTTGCGGCAAGGGGAGTCGGTATTCCTTTCTCATTCAGCGCTGTCACGAGCGCTTCACCCGTTCCCAGAGATGTAAGGACATCCTCCGTTTTGTAAAACTGAGATATGGGGAAGTTATCTGCAGTCAGTCTTATGTCTTTGCGATCGTTGGCGGTAAAAGCTCTGAGAGCATGCTGTACTTTAAGGCCCAACTGGGCAAGAACAGAGGCGGGCACATCCATCGGGTTTTGTGTAATAAAATATACTCCCACTCCTTTTGAGCGTATCAGCTTGATGATAGTCTCTATCTGTTCAAGAAGTGTTTTGCTGGCCTGGTTAAATACCAGGTGAGCCTCATCAATGAATATCACCAGCTCTGGTTTGGCCACGTCTCCCTTTTCGGGCATCTGGCTATATACTTCTGCAAGCAGTGAAAGCATAAATGTTGAAAAGAGTTTGGGTTTGTCCTGGATATCGGTGAGTCTTATGATGTTTATGTAACCTTTACCGTCTTTGTCCCTTCGCATCAGGTCATAAATGTCGAATGACATTTCTCCAAAGAAAATATCAGCTCCCTGCTGTTCCAGCTCAATAATCTTCCTAAGTATTATCCCTGTAGAAGCGGTAGACACCATGCCGTATTCGCGTTCCAGTTCATCCTTCCCCTCTTCAGTCAGGAACTGGATGACCTTTTTCATATCTTTAAGATCAAGCAGGGGCATCTGGTTATCATCACAATACTTGAAGATGAGTGAAACAATACCCGCCTGTGTATCATTAAGGTCAAGGATTCTTGAGAAGAGAACAGGGCCGAACTCAGAGACAGTAGCACGAAGGCGAACGCCATTTTGTTCTGAGAGTGTCAGCAGTTCAACCGGAAATCCCCTGACAGAATATGGTACATTTATCTTTGCATGTCTCTCTGTAATGAACGGCTTTTCCTCCCCGGGCTTTGCAAGACCGCTGAGGTCACCTTTGATATCCATAACCAGAACGGGAATACCGAATTCAGACAGCTGCTCAGAAAGAACCTGCAGTGTCTTGGTCTTTCCGGTTCCGGTTGCCCCTGCAATGAGGCCATGCCTGTTCATAGTTTTCAGAGGTATTTTTATATGTGCGTCGGCCAGTGCTTCACCGTCCAGCATTGCACCACCAAGAATTATAGATTCTCCCTTGCAGGTATATCCATCAATTATTTGCTTCACAAAATCATCTTTCTTGCTCATGACCTGATTTTTTAAATAAAACCTCCAGAGGTCAAACCCCTGCGAACTTTTTATCTTTATTTTCTTATTATTTTACCTCCAGTACTTCTCTAACCTTAGCCTCAAGATCTTCACCGCGAAGGTTATGTGCAATGATGATTCCGTTCTCATCAATGAGGTAGTTTGAAGGTATAAACATAATTGCATATAGTATTGCAGGTTCTAATTCCTCGCCCCTGATATTTAACACATTAGTCCATGTAAGTTGATCATCACTTACAGCTTTTTTCCAATCCTCACCATTATCATCAAGCGATACTCCAAAGACATCAAAACCTTTTTCACCAAATTCTTTCCATACTTTGACAACATCAGGATTTTCCAACCTGCATGGTCCGCACCATGAAGCCCAGAAGTCAATGAGCAGCAATTTGGTTTTTCCACCTATTTTTGAGTATAGTGAAATGGGGGTGCCATTTACATCGTTCAGAGAAAATTCCGGGGCTTTCTTTCCAACCTCAACGTTCTTCATCGCTTCCACCCTTTTCATTATTGAAGACACTTCATCGACTTTAAAGAGAGAACTGTCAAGACCTGCTATCAATGATTCCAACTCCGTAGCATTAAGAGAACCCACAATGCTGCGCAAAACCTTAGGAGTGACATATGACTTAGGATTATTCATTATGAAATCCTTTTTTATAGTTATATATACTTTTTTCAAGTCATCAGCTTCTTTAGCGAGCAAATCAACATTCTCTTTCTCTTCGGTCTTTTCTGCTTCGGCAAGCTTTGAATATGCCTCATCAATTTTAGTCAGTACTACATCCATGGAATCATTAAAAGTCTCATATTCTTTATGGGTCTGTGATCCTGTGACTGATGCTTTTTCCAGGGAATCAGCCGGGCCGGTGATTGCAATTCTTGAGTTTTCCAGGAAGAAAACCAGGAATCTTCTCGTATTATCGTTCACAACCAGGGTCACCTCCTGTGGATATTCAATGTAACCTTCCATTCTGAAAGTTCCGTCTTCTATCGTGGCTGAATCAATATTCTTATGGAGCACGGCAGTACCAGTCCCGGCACCCTCAAGAGTTCCGGTGATTTGGTACCCGGGTTCATTGTTGCATGAAACTGAAACAGCAACTATCAATAACAGAAGAAAGAGTTTATTCATATCAGACTACTTTTAAGAACGTAAAGTCTTTTACTATTATCAAAGATATAAATAATTGATGACTACTTTCCCCTGCTAAGTGCAAAGTACCAGCAATCTCTTTAAAGTTTCAGTATATGTAAAAAGCCGGCGGAATCGAATCTCAACCGGCTTTTTGTAACAGTTTCTTCCTGCTTTATTTGGAACCAAGTAATTCTTTTATTTTTGCACTCAGATCTTCACCGCGAAGGTTATTGGCAATGATCGTTCCGTTCTCATCAAGAAGGAAATTTGCCGGAATGCTGTTTACCGCATAAAGCTTTGCCGCATCGCAATTCCAGTATTTGAGGGCTGATACCTGTGTCCATGTAAGTTGATCATCCAATATAGCCTTTTTCCATGTTGAGGAGTCTGCGTCAAGAGATACTCCGAAGACATCGAAGCCCTTCTTGCTGAACTCCTTCCATACTTTTACAACATTAGGATTTTCATTACGGCATGGGCCACACCATCCAGCCCAGAAATCGAGTAACAGGACTTTATTCGCTCCGCCAATTTTCGAATATAATGATACAGGATTTCCATTTACATCATTCAAGGTAAAGTCAGGAGCTTTCTGTCCAATAGCAACAGATTTGAGTGTCTCCAGTCTCTTTTGAAGATCAGCGATGATATCTACTTTATGCAAAGAACTGTCAAGACCATTGAGTGCTGACTCCAGCTCGGCAGTATCAAAATAAGGTGACATCTGACTCAGCAATAACGGAGTCACGTATGACTTTGGATGTTCTTTTATAAAATCTTTGCTGACAAGAGTCTGCTGGTTGTCCAGCTCTTCAAACTCTTTTTCTATTGAATCGGCCAGTTCATTATCTCCGGCCATTTTGGCTGTTTTATATCTGTTATAAACCTCCTCAAGCTGAACGTTTATTTTTTCGAGCGAAGCCCGGTATGTTTCTAACTCGGTCTGAGAAAGAGATCCCGTGACAGATGCTTTTTCCAGAGAGTCAATGCTACCGGATATGGTAATTTTGGAGTTCTCAAGAAAGAATGGCAATCCTCTTCTTTCACCTTTCATAGAGAGTGTGACCATCTGTGGGTATTCAACAAAACCTTCCATTTTAAAGGCATTGTTCTTCAGATTTGCAGAATCAATCACTTTGATTTCTCCATTAGTTCTTATCTGAAGTACAACCATACCGGAATCAGCACCATCCAATGTTCCGGTTACAGTGTATTTTGGTTCACTTGAGCAAGATGCGACCGTAAGTGCAACAACAAACAGGTAAAATAGTTTTTTCATAGGAATAAATTTATAGTTTATAAAGATTTTAGCCTGATCAAAGATATAAATTAATGGCAATTACATTTTTTGTCCGAAGTATTTCTCGAGAAGAATTGAAGCCGGTTTGTAGGATGTCATCTCACCTTCACGAAGTTGTTTCTCAAGATCAGGTAGCAATTTGACTATATCAGGATTAGCGTAAAAAGAAGATTTCAAGGTGTCAACAATTGTTTCGTGCATTCTGGTTACTGCCTGTTCTCTGCGCCGTTCCCAGAAATAGCCATTGCTTTTAGTCAGGCTTACATAATCACCTATGGTCTCCCATACCTCTGTAAAACCTTTCTTATCATACGAGGAGCAAGTCATGACGCGCGGGATCCATTTTGAAGAAGAAAGGGGGAAAAGATGAAGAGCGTTCATATATTCAATGCGCGCCATCTCTGCTTTCTGCAGATTTGATCCGTCAGCCTTGGTGATTGCAATGGTATCAGCCATCTCCATAATACCTCTCTTAATTCCCTGCAACTCATCACCTGCTCCGGCAAGCATAAGCACCAGAAAGAAATCAACCATTGAGTGAGCAGCCGTTTCGGACTGTCCTACTCCTACAGTCTCAACAATTACTGTATCGAATCCAGCCGCTTCGCATAGAATTATTGTCTCTCTTGTTTTACGTGCGACTCCTCCCAGTGTGCCTGCTGACGGTGAGGGCCTGATAAAAGCATCAGGGTCAACGCTAAGGGAGTCCATTCGTGTCTTATCTCCCATTATGCTGCCTCTGCTATGCTGGCTGCTGGGATCAATTGCAAGAACAGCCAGACGCCTGCCATACATTCTGGTAAGCATTGAGCCAAATGTATCAATGAAAGTGCTTTTGCCAACACCAGGCACCCCTGTAATACCAATTCTTACTGACCTGGAGCTGGCAGGCAGGCATCTTTCAACGACATCCTGTGAAAGTTCGAAATGTTCAGGCAACGAGCTCTCTACCAAGGTAATAGCCTGGCTGAGGATTGAATGATCTCCACGTAAGATGCCATCAACATATTCTTCAGCAGTGAATTTTTTACGCTTGTTTTTCCTCAGGT